>CAZYFL010000035.1:0-12950 GCA_964646805.1 uncultured Elusimicrobiaceae bacterium
GGCTCCACCATTCTGAATTCTGGCTCCTGAATTCTGTCTACCTGAGTAGTTACTTTAATACTGTGAAAGCGTTTTGGCGGAATGATTTATGAACGGAGAAATGAAAGTGGGGGTGTTTGTCCTTATCGGTTCCGTGTTTTTTGGCGCTGCCATTTTCCTGTTGGGCAATTATTCCTTTCAGAAATACTATACCGTTTACGCTGAATTTTCCGATGTGGCCGGCCTTCCGGATAAGGCCGTCGTCAAGCTTTCCGGCGTGGAAGTAGGCAAGATAAAAAAAATTTTTCTGAAAGACGAGCGTGTGGTGGTGCAGCTGGGTATCAACGAAGGGGTTAAGATTTACCGGAATGCCAGGTTCTTGGTGGGCTCTACCAGCATGATAGGCTCCAAGTTCATGCAGATAGATCAAGGCTCCCCTGCGACCGGGATAATAGAGGCCGGCGCTACCATGCTCGGCGAGGAATCCCCTGCGCTTGACCGCGCTTTAGCCCGGGCCGTTACAAGCCTGGAAGCCCTGGTGGGGGATATCCGGGGCGAGGGCCGCCTTGCCCGCGACCTCAACGAGATACTTACTAACCTGCGCGAAGTTACCGGTAATGTGAACGAGCTGGTTTCTAATGCCCAGCCCCACGCGGAAAAAATCATGGAGCGCATGGATTCCATCACCGCCAAACTCGACGCCATGCTCACAAAAACCGACGCAATAGCGGGTAAGATGGCCCGCGGCGACGGCGTGGCCGGGGCGCTGATTTCCGACCAGAAGATGAAAACCGAGGTAAGCTCGGCCATTACCAATCTGCGCGACGCCAGCGCCTCGGTGAAAGACGTCCTCGGGCGGGTGAGCGGCTTCCGCACCTATTTAAGATGGGACTATAAATATGAGCCCGCGGCCGACTCCCCCAGGAATAACTTCGGCCTGAAGATTTACCCGCGCGCCGGCCGCTATTACTACCTAGGCGCGGCTAATATGGTAAATACAAGGGATATCGCGAAAGGCGCCGACTACGAGACGCTGAACTCCGTGGATGCCCAACTGGGATGGGATGTGGACGCCTTTGATTTATATGCCGGTGTGCTGCGCGGTTCGGGCGGCTTCGGCCTGCGTTGGAAACCTTTTTATCAGAATCCGGAATGGGACCGTATCAGCGCAATGGTGGAAGCCTCGGAGTTCACCCGCAACCGCGCCATAAAGGGCCGCAATTTCAACGACCCGCGCTATGACGCGGGCGTGGACGTGGTGATTAATAAATATATTTCGGCCGGCCTGAGGCTTAACGACATGGCCGAGACAAAGCGGCTCAACTACGTCACACGGCTGGTTTTTGAGGACAAGGACATCTCTTATCTTTTAGGTTTCGCCAGTCTGGGCTCGCTTAAAAGGTAAGGGATGAGGATTTAGACGTTATGAAACTAAGAACCATCTACCGTTGCCAGCAGTGCGGGCAGGACCAGCCGAAATGGGCCGGCCAGTGCTCCGCTTGCGGCGGCTGGAATACCCTGGTGGAAGAAGCAGGGGAGGTTCTCACCAGGGCGGCCGCCAGGCCCCGCGGGCTTACCGATTTCTCAGAACCCCCTGTAAAACTTTCCGAGGCCCGCGCCATGAAGGCAGGGTACGCTTCCACCGGTATCCCGGAATTGGACCGCGCGCTGGGCGGCGGGCTGGTGAAAGGCCAGGTGGTGTTACTGGCGGGTCCGCCTGGCATAGGCAAAAGCACCCTTACGCTTGAAAGCTGCACCGCCCTGGCTGCCGGCGCCTTCGCCGGTAAAAAAGTTCTTTATGTTTCCGGAGAGGAGTCTTTGTCCCAGGTCGGGTCCCGCGCCGAACGACTGGGCGCCAGGCCCGATAATGTTTACCTGATGTCCGAGACCAACCTAGCCCGTATTATAGAAGAGTTCCATAACATTAAACCGGCCTTTCTGGTGATAGACTCCATACAGACCGTCTACCATCCGGATTTCGCGGGCAGCCCCGGCTCCGTGGGGCAGATAAGGGAGTGCGCCTCCGAGCTTCTCAAGCTGGTAAAGGCCGCCGGCGCGCCGCTTTTTCTGCTTGGGCATGTCACCAAGGAAGGGTCGCTCGCCGGACCCAAGGTGCTGGAGCACATAGTGGACACGGTGCTTTATTTTGATACGGAGAAGAATAACGTCTTCCGTGTGCTGCGCCCGCATAAGAACCGCTTCGGCCCGGTGGACGAGACAGGGATCTTTGAAATGACCGCGCGCGGGCTGCTCTCGGTGAGCGACGCAGGGCTTATGCTTGCGGACTCCGACAGGGACAGGGCGCTGGCGGGGCGCGCCTTCGCCGTAGCTTTTGAGGGCGCCCGGCCAATGCTGGCTGAGATCCAGGCCCTGGCCGCCCGCTCCTATCTGCCTTACCCTCGCCGTACCGTGACCGGCATAGATCTGAACCGCGCGCAGATGCTGATAGCCTCGCTTGAAAAAAACGTAGGGCTGCGCTTTGACGAGATGGACGTGTTCGCCTCGCTGCAGGGCGGCATAAAACTTAAAGACCCCGCGCTGGACCTGGCCTTCTGCGCGGCGCTTATAAGTTCCGCAAAAGACATCATGCTGCCGCCCGACTGTGTGTTCATGGGCGAGGTGGGGATACTCGCGCAGGTTTCCAGCCCGGGCTTCATGGACCGGCGACTGGCCGAGGCGGAACGCCTCGGCTTTAGAACGGCTTTTGTTCCTCGGCTGCCGAAAAAAGACGAAGGACGCTTTAAGACCCTTAAGCTTGAGGTGGTAAGGGACATGGGCGGGCTTTACGCCGCGCTGATAAAATTAACCCCGGCGAAAGCCGGGAAGCAGAAAGAATAAGGAGCAATTATGATAGTCTGGATCTTCAGGGCTGTGGCCCTAATAGTCACGCCGGCGCTTTCCTGGTTTACCGTTTCTAAAGACCTTAAGGGCCTGGCTTTTGGCGCGCTGATAGGCCTTGTGATAATAGGCGTGGAATATGTGTTTGAGAACATCAGCCTGTTTTCCCTCATCATCGGCATCATAGGCGCGGTGGTCGGCATCATCCTGTCCAAGCTTCTGGACTACACTGTGTTCCAGATAGGCAATCCCGGCTTCAACGACATCTGGCTTAAATACAACATCATCATCCGCTATGCGCTGGCCCTTCTGGGCGTGATGATCAGCATAAAAAAGATTCCCGAGCTCGATGACCTGGACAAGAATATTCTTTCAATGGGAAAGCGCGGCGGCAAGAACATGAAGGTGCTGGATCTATCCGCCATAGTGGACGGGCGTGTGCTGGACATCTGCGACACCCACTTCATCTCCGGCGGCATCCTGATGCCCCGTTTCGTGGTGCAGGAGTTGCACACGCTGGCCGAATCCAACGATCCGATAAACCGCGCCAAGGGGCGCCGGGGCCTGGATATACTGGCGCGCCTGCAGGAGTCGCGCGACATCCCGTTCCGCATAATAGACAGGGACATGAAAGAGGTCTCCGATAACCAGATGAAGCTGGTGATCATAGCCAAAGAGCTGGGCGCCTCCATTATAACCATAGACTTCAACGTAAACAAGCTGGCGGCGCTTGAGAATGTAACCGTGCTGAACATAAACGACCTCACCATAGCGCTCAAGCCGGTGGTTCTGCCCGGAGAGGACATGTCCGTATTCATCATGAAGGACGGTAAGGAAAAAGAGCAGGGCGTGGGTTATCTCGACGACGGCACGATGATAGTAATAGAGGACGGCCGCGACTTTATAGGCAAGAAGGTGGATGCCGTGGTGCAGTCCATACTGCAGACCTCGCAGGGTCGCATAATCTTTACCCGGGTCAAGGGCGAGACCGTCAAGCACAGGTAGGAATGAAAAAAGAGAATCGCAATTTTCGGGGAGCCGAGGCCATAATACTGGCCGGCGGGCACGGCTCGCGCATGGGGGCTGAAAAACAGTACCTGCCGCTTGCGGGCCGCCCCATGATAGAGTGGACCGTGGAAGCTTTTACCTCCAGCGGCCTGTTCTCAAAAGTTATACTTGCTCTTGGCCCGGAAAATCTTAAGAAATACGGTCAGGCCTGGGAAAAGGCCGGACTTAAAGTCGCCCCTGCCGGAGCCACCCGCACAGAATCCCTCAGGAACGCTTTTAAGCTTATCAGCCCCGGCGCCGGGCTGGTTGCCGTGCACGACGGCGCCCGGCCGCTGGTGGACGCGCCGCTGATAAAAGCCTGCCTGGAAAAGGCGGCGGAAGCCGGCGCCGCTGTCCCCGCTGTGCCGTTGAAGGACACGGTAAAGAAAGTTTCAGCCGGCGGCGCGGATTTTGAGAGTACCCCGGACCGCTCCTCCCTGATGACGGTGCAGACCCCGCAGTGCTACAGGCGCGAAGTCGTTTCGGCTATACTGGATGCTGCAGGGAGCGGCAGAGATTACAGCGATGAGTCCCAGGTTCTTGAAAGGCTGGGAATAAAAACCGCGATGGTGCGCTCAAGTTACCGCAACATCAAGGTGACCACCCCCGAGGACATTATTATAGCGGAGGCTTTCATGAAAGATAAAAAAACTGTTTCCTCGCGTTCGAGAGTTCCGTTGGCGCGGACCGGCTTCGGTTACGACATCCACCGCATGGTGGAGGGGCGCCCTTTGATACTGGGCGGCATTAAAATCGAACACACCAGGGGCATGCTTGGCCATTCAGACGGGGACGTGGTGCTGCACGCCGTCTGCGACGCGCTTCTGGGCGCCATCTCCGCCGGGGAAATAGGCGTTTACTTCCCTCCAACGGACCTCACCCTCATGGGCATCTCCAGCGTGGTTATAGCGGAGAAGACTCTTGAGATTCTGATCTCCAGAAAAGCCCGCATAATAAACGTAGACGCCACCATAGTGGCCGAAGAGCCGAAACTGAAGCCCCATTACGAAAATATCCGCAACTCGGTGGCGAAGATTTTAAAAATGAAATCCGGGGATGTAAGCATTAAAGCTAAAAGCCGCGAAGGGCTGGGCGACATAGGCCACGGCGAGGCTATAGTGTGTTTTGCCTCCGTAAGCGTACTTAAATGAATGTTCATAGCAACGGAAAGTTTCTGGCAACTGCCTTCCGGGGCGTTCTTTTGTTCTCTGTCTCTATGGTTTGCGCCTGTTCAGCGCCGCAGCCGGCGCAAAAACAAGAGCGGCCTTCAGGGTTCGGCGCAGCTATAACTTTTGAGAAGCGTACCTTCAAACTGGTAAAACCCCCTGACCCTGAGCTGGAGGCGGCGCTGGAAGGCATGCTTTCCGCCAGCTACGACGCCGCCGTTAAGAACCACGCGGGGGACAGACCTATGGAGACAGGTTTCACCTATTCGCTGGCCCCTAGGGGCGCGGTTTACCCTTTTTCCGAGATAGAGGTATCCTGCATAATACAGGAAAAATACGCGCGCCGCAGCGGGCCGGAAATATGCGGGGACTTTTTCCGGGAGCTGGACGTTAAAATCAAGCGCGCAGTCGGAAGCGCTGAAGAACTGAAGCGCTGAAGTCCGGAAGTTTTTGCTTCAGCGCTTTTGTAACTGCTCAGGTAGCCAGAAGTCAGAATTCAGGAGTCAGAATGAGGATGTCGGCGACGAGATTTTTGGAGGCCTATTCGCGGGCTATTCTGAATTCTGACTCCTGAATTCTGGCTACCTGTGTAGTTACGCGCTTTTTAAGATATGGATTTCAAGGTTTACAACACCCTCAGCAGGCGGAAGGAAATTTTCAAACCGATAAAAGAAGGCGCCGTCGGGATATACACCTGCGGCCCCACGGTCTACAACTACGCGCACATCGGAAACATGCGCACCTACGTTTTTGAGGACGGGCTGGTGCGCGCCATGAAGTTCATGGGTTTTGAAGTAAAGCGGGTAATGAACATAACCGACGTGGGCCACCTCACCTCCGATGCCGACACCGGCGAGGACAAGATGGAAGTCGGGGCCAGGCGCGAGGGGAAATCCGCCTGGGACGTCGCCAGATTCTACACAGGGGTTTTTTTTAAGGACTACACGGCGCTCAACTGTCTTATGCCCGATGTGCTGTGTCCCGCCACCGCCTACATAAAAGAAATGATCGGCCTAGCGCTGGCGCTTGAGAAAAAGGGCTTTACCTACCGCATAGGCGACGGGATATATTTTGACACGGCTAAGCTGCCGGATTACGGAAAACTGGCGGGCAAAAGACACATGGAAGGGATACGGGAGGGCGCCCGCGTTGAGGTGAACGCGGAAAAACGCAACCCCGCTGACTTCGCCTTGTGGAAATTTTCCGCGCCGGAAGAGAAGCGTCAGATGGAATGGCCCTCTCCCTGGGGCGCCGGGTTTCCGGGCTGGCACATAGAATGTTCTGCAATGGCCATGAGCCACCTGGGCGAAACCATTGACATGCACTGCGGCGGCGAGGACCACGTGGCCATTCACCACACCAACGAGATCGCCCAGACCGAGGCCGCCACCGGCAAGCCCTTCGCCAATTACTGGCTGCATGGAAGGTTCCTGATTATGGGAGACGCGGGTAAGATGTCCAAATCCGCAGGCGGCTTTATCACCGCTTCTACTCTGCCGGAGAAAGGCTATGACCCGCTGGCCTATCGCTACTACTGCTTCCTCACACATTACCGCAAGCAGCTGGATTTCAGTTGGGAAGGCGTGGAGGCTGCGGCGCGGGGCCTGGACGGCCTGCGCTCTCTGGCGGCCCGGCTTAAGGCTGCGGTACCCGGCGGGGCGTCGGCCGTAGACCGAAGCGCTGAATGTTTCCTGGCTTTCTCCGAGGCGCTGGCTGACGATGTGAATCTGCCCGAGGCCCTGGCCGTGCTTTGGGAGACGCTGAAAAACTTCTCTATACCGGCCCCGCAGCGGCTGGCCTTCGCGCTGGCCGCTGAAGAAGTTCTTGCCTTGGGATTGTTTGCCGCCAGGGCGGAGAAGGAACTGCCGGCCGGGCTGGCCGCCCTTATCAAAGAGCGGGAAGATGCCCGCAAGGCCAAAGATTTTAAGCGCTCCGACGAACTGCGCAAGGTCCTTTCCGACAAGGGCGTACTGATAGAAGACACCCCGAAAGGCGCCACATGGAAACTCTCCAGGGGATGACGGAAAGCCGCCTGCCCGCCTGCCGGCAGGTAAGTCACAAGCCGGAGAAAATGGCCGCAAAAGCCGTTTTCCTGTTTGGCCTGTGTTTTATCTGCCGCGCGACGGCATCCGCCCAGGAGTCGTCCTCGCGGACATATACCCTTAAAGACGGTTCAACGCTGACCTACGCGAAGTCCGGCCTTCTGCGCACGATAGGCTCCGGCCCTTCGGACTGGGGACTTTTCGTAAAGGAAAGCTTCAGGAAGGAAAACCTGCCCTGGCTGGCGGCTGTAGGCGCCTCCACAGCTATACTCATAGAGCGCGATGAGAAGATATACAGCAGCGCTAAAAAAGCGGGCAGGAAACTCAATATATCCGGCAAAGACAACACAAAAACCTATCTGAAGATAGGCGGCGTCTCCGTTTTCCGCGGCCCCGGCGACCTGGGCTCCGCCATCTATTTTCTGGGCGACGGCTGGATAACTATAGGGATGTTCGGTTATTTTGAAACCCGCGGTTGGCTCAAGGATGACTGGCGCGCCGCCCAGACCGGCCGCCAACTGATTGAAGGCCTCCTAGCCGCCGGCTTTACCACGCAGGTGATAAAGCGCGTGACGGGGCGCGAAACGCCGCGCGCGGCTTCGGCGCAGCGCGGCGTCTGGCGCATGTTCCCCTCCTTCAGGAATTACCAGGCGCATCGCTCCCGCTACGACGCGGTTCCGTCGGGGCATATGGCTACCGGCATGATGACTATAACGGTCATAGCGGAAAACTACCCCGATAGTAAATATGTGAAACCTATAGGCTATACCCTGCTGGCCGCGCTCGGCTTCCAGATGGTGAATAACGGCGTACACTGGGCGAGCGACTACCCGCTGGGGCTGGCCGTGGGTTGCGGCATAGGAAAGGCCATAGCCGCGGGCGGGAAGACAGCGGCAAAGCGTAATGCCCCTGTTGCGCACTCAGCGCTGAGGTTCGCTCCGTATCTCTCCCCTGAGGGGGCGGTTGGCGCGTCATTGGCTTATAAATTTTAAAAAATCGTTTTTTTTTGGTAGAATACCGGAGTGCCTTGACCGTGTGATGAAGGAAAGACACGGAGAATATAAGGGCTTTTTTTCGCCCTTTAATCTTAGTCCTTTAGCCTGCTAGTAACGGCAAATGCGGGCGTCGTACAGTGGTAGTACGCGACCTTGCCAAGGTTGAGATGTGGGTTCGATTCCCATCGCCCGCTCCAGACTTTTAAACGCAGTTCCTCGACGACAATCATCATTTGGTTGTCGTCGTTTCTTTTGTGGGGGAAAGACCGGGAACTGCCGTTTGTGACCATTTTGTGTCCATCCTTAGACGCGAAGCTAAATACCCCCGACTATAATGCTTCTTCCGTAGAACCGGATTCGCTTTATGTGGCAACTCAAGGCTGGGTGTGTTTCGCTGACAGTTTGGGGATAACGGGCAACTTTTTGTTTCTGGGGTTGGCGTCTGTGTTGGTGTCAGTTGACCATATATGGGACCAGCCGGCAGTATTTATGTAAATGTTGGAACAATGGTTCACATTCAAATCTTAAATTGGAAACAGGGCAGGAAAATTGTTAAAGTTAAACAGAGGCGGCCGATAGCAGTAAAAAAATCTTTTGGGATTTCACGGCAAGAGGCTATATCTCTTGCCTTAGGGATGCTAGGTTTTGAAAGAATAACAGATTCTCTGTCTGAACCGATTGATAAATTAGTTCAGGAACTTGTTGCAGCAAAAAAAATTATCCAGATAGGCGAGGTTTTGAAGGCAAATTGAAAGTCACCGAAACATGAAGCCACCCCGTCTGATTGCACCAATGAGTTATCTAAATATGGCCCTAAAAAAATCCAAACAAAATGGGGGTTCAGATATAAAGAAGCCCAAATCCGCTTCCCAAAAAAACAGCCTCACTCCGCATAAGTCGGCCGGGCAGATGAGGCAAATGCAGACAACTGGGACAAAGCCGCCGACTACCGCAAGGGTAGATGAAGCTAGCCTCCTCGCAGACCTTCGGGTGCTCATCCATTCCGCGCGGCAGCGTGTCGCCACCGTGGTCAATGCGACGCAAACGATGCTCTACTGGCATGTAGGGCGGCGCTTGTTGAAAGAGAATCTTCAGGATGGAAGGGCTGCCTACGGGAAGCGAATTCTTGAGACAGTGTCGCAAGAATTGCGCGCTGAGTTTGGGGAAGGTTTTACCCTCCGCTCGCTTTATCGCTCAATCCAACTCTTTCAGTTATTCCCCGATAAAGCAATTGTGTCGACACTGTCGACACAATTGAACTGGAGCCACTTCATCGAAATCCTTCCCATCAAAGACCCGCTTGCCCGCGATTTCTACGCTGAGATGTGCCGGATAGAGCACTGGGACGTCCGCACGCTCAGAAAGAAAATCGGCGGCATGTTGTTCCAGCGCACTGCTCTATCAAGGAACACCAAGGCGGTTATCTCCGCAGAGCTCACCAACCTCCGCGAAGGCCGCATGACACCGGATATCGTCTTCCGTGACCCCTACTTTCTTGATTTTTTGGGACTGAAAGGCGCCTATAGCGAACGCGACATGGAGAGCGCCATTCTGCGCGAGATAGAGAGCTTCCTGCTGGAGATGGGGGCAGGGTTCAGCTTCGTCGCCCGTCAGAAGCGCATGAGCGTCGGTAAGGATGACTTTCATCTCGACTTGCTCTTCTACCATCGCCACCTCCGAAGGCTCGTTGCAATAGAGTTGAAACTAGAATCCTTTCAGCCGGCCCATGTGGGGCAGATGGAGTTTTACCTCCGCTGGCTGGACAAACATGAACGCGCTCCCGGCGAGGAATCACCCATCGGCCTTATACTCTGTGCGGCAGCTGATGTTGAACAGGTGGAACTCTGCCGACTGGATACCAAATCCATCCGTGTCAGTGAATACCTCACTGAACTGCCGCCAATGGCGCTTCTTCAGACCCGCCTACATCAGGCCGTTAAGCACGCCAGAGAGCAGGCCGTCAGCCGCCGAGTACCTCGGGATAGAAAGCCATGAATGACTACCCCACGCGGGGACTGAATCTCCCTGATGCCTTTCCGGGCACGAAGAGGATCTGCGCCCAAAACCCTAGCGCTATACGGCTCATATCCTTAAATTGTGTGGGTCTTCTTTTGTGACCATTTTGTGACCAACGGCACTCATAACGGTTAATCCCTGTTAAACATAAGCGAGGTTAAGTGGGGTGTTTTACCAATGAAGAACAAACGGCGTCAAAAACCGTCAAACTGGTCTAGGCGCCTTGCCAAGGTTGAGATGTGGGTTCGATTCCCATCGCCCGCTCCACTAAAATCTAGTGTGGTGCGTCGCAAATAGCTTTACATTTGACTGGCCGCTTTTGGGCTACACCTTCGCCGCGCTACACTGGATCCTTAAGCCACAAGATGAAAACCCGCCTGGATATCGCTTGCGTTGAGAATGGACTTTTTGAAAGCCGCGAGAAAGCTCTTCGCGCCATAATGGCGGAGATGGTCACCGTAAACGGACGTCCCGCCGATAAGGCCGGCCGGCAGGTTAAAGAAACCGACATTCTTGAACTGGTTAAAAACGACTGTCCCTATGTGTCGCGCGGCGGCCTCAAGCTGAAAGGTGCGCTGGATGCTTTCAAAACCCGGGTCAAAAACCGGGTCTGCCTGGACGTGGGCGCGGCCACAGGCGGCTTTACCGACTGTTTCCTGCGGGAGGGGGCGCTTAAGGTTTACGCGGTAGATGTGGGCGAAGGCCAGATACATGAGAAAATAAAGAACAACCCGCGAGTGGTCTTTATGCCGCGGACCAACGCCCGTTTCCTGAAGCCGGAAGCTTTCCCGGAAAAGCCGGAGCTTTGCGCTATAGACGTCTCTTTTATTTCGCTGCGGCTCATACTGGCCCCGGTTTTCGGCGCGTTGGCCCGGGATGGAGAGGTGATAGCGCTGATAAAGCCGCAATTTGAGCTGGCTCCAGGCGACTTAAAGCGCGGCATAGTTAAAACAGGGGAACTGCGGCTTAAGGCCGTAGAAAACCTGCGGATTTTCCTGAAAAAAACCCTGCCCGGCGTGGAAGAAAAAGGCCTTATAGATTCCCCTATAAGAGGCGCTAAAGGCAATCTGGAGTTCCTGTGGTTGCTGACATGGAAGAAGATTTATATCCTTTGAGCGAAAGGTTCCGGCCGGCCACGGTTTCCGCAGCTTAACCGCGTCATACGGCAAATACATGGCTCTCCCGTAGTGATCCTGAAAATAGGCCGCCTCCATTGCTTTTTATTTATGTGTTGAGCGGTCTTTATTATTATAAAATGGATAATAACGGCGAAAGACGGCTTACGGACCGTCTCCGGAAAAGAGAAAATTTGTTATACATTTAAGGAGCTTTCGGAATGGTTAAAAAAACCCTAGCGGAAATAGGCGTAATAGGCGGCACCGGGCTTTATGCCATGCAGGAACTCAAAAATGTCAGGGAAATCAAGATAAAAACCCCTTTCGGCAATCCCTCTGACAACATAATACTCGGCGCTCTTTCGGGCATAAAAGCGGCCTTCCTCCCCCGCCACGGCCGCAAGCACACCATACTCCCCGGTGAAATAAACCAGCGCGCCAATATGTGGGCGCTCAAGTCCATAGGCGTTAAGACCATAATTTCAGCCAGCGCCGTGGGTTCCCTTAAACAGGAACTCGCCCCCGCCCATTTCGTATTCCCTGACCAGTTTGTGGATGAAACCAGGGGCCGCCCCTCCACTTTTTTCGGCGGCGGCATAGTTGGTCATGTCCCGCTGGCCGAACCCTTCTGCATGAACATCTCCGATATGATGTACGCCGAAGCTAGAAAGCTGGGTGTCAAATCCCACAAAGGCGGCGTCTATTGCTGCATGGAGGGTCCCGGTTTTTCCACCAGAGCCGAATCTCTCTACCACCGCAAAATGGGCTACGGTATCATAGGCATGACCATGGCCACCGAGGCTAAGCTGGCCCGTGAGGCCGGCTTTCACTACGCCCCCGTCTCGCTGGTTACCGACTACGACTGCTGGAAGGAAGGCGAGGAAGTGAACCAGCATAAGGTCTCGGAGATTGTCCACGCCAACGTGGAGAACATACGTCGCCTGCTGGTGAAGATTATCCCGCTGGTAGCCAGGACAGGTTGCCGCAACGGCTGCCCCTCTTTCATAAAGAACTCCCTGCTGACGCATAAGGAAAATTTCCCGGCCAGGAACTATTCCAGGCTGAAGCTGATACTGGAGGGATAAAATGGCTAAAAAATCCGCTAAAAAGAGGATAACCGGAAGCAACGGGAAAGCGGCCATCCGCAAACAACTGATGGAGGCGGCCAAAACCGCCCAGAAAAACGCCTATTGCCCCTATTCCCGCTATCCTGTGGGCGCGGCGGCGCTTACAGATTCGGGCCGGATATACACCGGTTGTAATGTGGAAAATGCCTCCTTCGGACTGGCCGTTTGTGCGGAGCGCGTGGCCATCTTTAAGGCTATAAGCCACGGCGAAAAGAAGATAACGGCTCTCTGCGTGGCGGCAAAGTCGGCCAAGCCCTGCGGAGCTTGCCGGCAGGTGATAATAGAGTTTGCCTCTAAGGACGCGGAAATGATCTACCTGGACTGGCAGCCGCTGGAAAAGAAGGAAAAAGTCACCTTCACCACGGCCGGAAAGCTGTTGCCGCATTCTTTCAACCCCTCGGAAGCGGGGCTTTGACGGCAAGGTAAAGGTGTGAGTAAAAGGTAACTACTCAGGTAGATAGAATTCAGAATTCAGGAGTCAGAATGAAGATGCCAGCGACAAGATTTGATGACCTGGTGGTGTGGCAAAGGTCCCAGCAGTTTGTGCTTGCGGTTTAGCTGTTGGAGGTTTATTCGCAGGCTATTCTGAATTCTGACTCCTGAATTCTGTCTACCTGAGTAGTTA
>CAZYFL010000036.1:0-12884 GCA_964646805.1 uncultured Elusimicrobiaceae bacterium
GCGGAAATCCTGCCGTCGCGGGGGGCGGCGATCTCGGTTTCCATCTTCATTGACTCAATTATCATCAGCCTCGCCCCGCGCCTGACCTCGTCGCCGGCTTTTACCAGCGCCTTGACCACCTTGCCGGGCATCGGCGCTATAAGCGTTTTTTCGCCGGCGGCATCCCGGTGAGCGGAAGAATCCTGCTCTGCATCCTGGCCGGTCCCGCAAATCCGGTAAGTCTCCCCTGCCACCCAGCAGAAAAAAATATCGCCTTCGCGGTGGACAAAAGCCGGCAGTACGGAGTCCCCGATCTTTACAAGAAGCCCCTGCCCCGCCAATTGTTCAAAAACAACGCCGCGGGCGGCTTCCCTCCCGTTGACAAAAATATCCGCTTTTTTTATTTCAACTTCAAATTTTTCTTCGCCTATTGTATAAGAATTCATCTGCCCGTCCCGATCTCAAACGGGCCGAGATCTTTCCACGGCTCATAACCGCGCTCTTTAACCGCGATCAGCCCCGCGCTTCCTGGGGAGCCGTGTGCGCGGCGGTACTCGGCGCACGCAAGCGCGATATCCGTTCTCTCCCGTTTGGGTTTCCAGGTCTCAAAAAACCTGGGGATAAAGTCCGTGTATGTCTTCCCGGCCGCGAAATCAGGATGCGCGATCACGTCTATGAGAAAAGCGATATTCGTGTTTACACCCAGCACCACGTATTCCCGGAGCGCCGCCAGCATCCTGAGCCTGGCTTCCTCGCGCGTAGCGCCGTACGTCACAAGCTTGGAGATGAGCGGGTCGTAATACGCGCTTATCTCGTCCCCCTCGCCGAAACCGCTGTCGTTCCTTATGTTGGGCCCGGAGGGTTCTCTGTATAGATGTATCTTCCCGGCGGAGGGCAGGAAATTGTTCCCGGGGTTTTCGGCATACACCCTGCATTCAATGGAATGCCCGCGCCTTATCAGATCTGCCTGCCGGAATCCCAGCTTGTCGCCGCCGGCCACCCGCAGCTGCTCCCTGACGAGATCTATGCCGGTAGTCATTTCCGTTACCGGATGCTCAACCTGCAGCCTGGTGTTCATCTCCAGAAAATAAAATTTATCGGGCTCTTCAAAAATAAACTCCACGGTACCCGCGTTTACGTAGTCCGCCGCCTTCGCGGCTTTCACGGCGGCCCCGGCCATTGCCGCCATTACCGCCGGATCCGATACAGGGGACGGGGCCTCTTCTACCACCTTCTGGTGCCTGCGCTGTATGGAACATTCCCTTTCAAAAAGATGGACGATGTTGCCGTGGGCGTCCGCAAATATCTGAAATTCTATATGCCGGGGTTTTAATATGCATTTTTCCACAAACACACTGCCGTCGCCGAACGCCTTAAGGGCCTCGCGCCCGGCGGCTTCCAGCGCTGACTTGAGCTGCTCAGGCCCGCTGACCATGCGCATCCCTTTGCCGCCGCCGCCCGCCACCGCCTTTATCATGAGCGGATAGCCCAGTTTTTGAGCCCCTTCAAGGGAAACCTCGCCTTTCCCTGCCAGGAACGGAACCACGGGAACTCCAGCTTTGCTCATGGCTTCTTTGCTCGCCACTTTGTTGCCCATCAGGGCGATAGTTTCCGCGCGGGGCCCCACAAAGGTCAGCCCCGCGTCCGCCACCAGGGAAGCAAATTTATGATTTTCCGAGAGAAAGCCGTAGCCGGGATGGATGGCATCGCAGCCGCTTGCCAGGGCCGCCTCTATAAGTTTGCCCATGTCAAGATAGCTTTTAAGCGGCGGGGCTTCCCCTATCTCACGGGCTTCGTCCGCGGCGCACACGTGCCGCGCCCTCCGGTCAATATCACTGTGAACCGCGACGCACTTTATCCCGAGTTCGCGGGCGCTTTTGATAATTCTGACGGCGATTTCACCCCTGTTCGCGATAAGGAGTTTCTTTATTCCCACTCTATTTTCCTTTTTTTGAAAAAGGCGTCTATTCCCCTGCGCGCTTCCTCACCTGTCCTTATCTTTGCCAGCGCTTCGGCGGTGTAGCGCGCGGCCGCATCAAGCGGCATAAGGGGAACATCCCTGAAAAGTTGTTTGCACACGCCCTGCGCTTTAGGGGCGGCGCGTCCGAACGACCTGGCTTTTTCAAGCGCGGCGCCGGGCAGTTCCGGCAACACGCAGATATAATCAACCAGCCCGGCTTCGCTTGCGGCCAGCGCCGAGAATCTCTCCCCGCTCATGAAATATTCCTTAAGCTTCGCCCTGTTGGCGCACCTCATGAAAAGGTAGGGCGAAATGCAGGCCGGTACCACTCCTATTTTAACTTCGCTCAGGCCGAGCACCGCGTCTTCCGCCGCTATAACCACGTCGGAAACGGCTAAAAGACCCACGCCGCCGCCAAGCGCGGCCCCGTTTACCGCCGCTATAACCGGTTTATCCAGGTCATAGACGGCCCGGAACATGGCGGAAAGCTTCAACGTGTCTTCGACATGTTTCTCATAGGGCGACTGGCGGTTCGCGCCCAGCCAGTTAAGATCGGCCCCGGCGCAAAAAGATTTGCCCTCGCCCGTTATTATCACGGCGCGCACGTCCGATTGGGAGGCGAACGCCGAAAAAGCCTCCGTAAGCTCCAAAATCATCGCCTCATCAAAAGCGTTGTGCACCTGCGGCCTGGACAGCCATATTCTGGCTATTTTTCCGATCTTTTCTATTTTTATTGTTTTCATGCGGAGATCACAGAGATAAAGTAACTACTCAGGTAGACAGAATTCAGGAGTCAGAATTCAGAATAGCCTGCGAATAAGCCCAAACTGGTGGGCCTTTTGCCACACCACCAGGTCATCAAATCTTGTCGCTGGCATCTTCATTCTGACTCCTGAATTCTGACTCCTGAATTCTACCTGAGCAGTTACAATCTCTTCCTCACATCCTATAAACCGGGGACTTATATTCTTCAATCGGCATATTCAGCGACGCCGCAATCGCCAGACCCAGCACCTTGCGCGTATCCACGGGGTCTATGATGCCGTCATCCCAAAGCCGGGCCGAGCTGTAGTACGGGCTTGATTCCGTCTCATATTTCCGGATTAACGGCTCTTTGAACTCAGCCTGCTCTTCGGGGCTCATGCTCACGCCTTTTTTCGCGAGCTGGTTCATCTTGACGGTGCAGAGCACGTTCGCGGCCTGCTCGCCGCCCATGACCGAGATCCTGCCGGTCGGCCACATCCATAAAAATCTGCCGCCGAACGCCCTTCCGCACATGCCGTAATTGCCGGCCCCGTAGGAACCGCCTATTATGACCGTAAATTTCGGAACATTGGCGCCGGCCACGGCGGAGACCAGTTTCGCGCCATCCTTGGCTATGCCGCCGTGCTCATATTTCCTGCCTATCATGAAACCCGTGACATTCTGCAGGAAAATCAGCGGTATGCGCCTGAAACAACACAGCTCAATAAAATGCGCGCCCTTAAGCGAACTCTCTGAAAACAGTATGCCGTTATTGGCTACAATACCCACCGGCATCCCCATTATTCTGGCAAATCCCGTGATCAGGGTGATGCCGTAATTTTTCTTGAACTCCTGGAACCTTGAGCCGTCAACGATCCGCGCGATTATCTCCCTCGTGTCAAAAGTTTTTTTGAGGCTGGTCGGGATGATTCCATAAATCTCGCGCGGATCATAGGCGGGCTCCTCAGAAGCGGCCGCCCCGAGGTCAACCTTTACCGTATACTTGAGATTTTCAATGATATTGCGCGCAATCCTGATGGCGCCCCGCTCGTCCGCAGCCAGGTGGTCGGACACTCCCGAAATGCGGCAATGCACATCGGCGCCGCCCAACTCCTCCTCGGTGACGTCCTCGCCGGTGGCGGCTTTTACCAGCGGGGGGCCCCCCAGGAATATAGCGCTCTGGTTTTTGACCATCACGGTTTCCTCGCTCATAGCCGGAATGTAGGCGCCGCCGGCCGTGCATGACCCGAATACGACCGAAATCTGCGCTATTCCCTTAGCCGACATGACAGCCTGGTTGTAAAAAATACGGCCGAAATGGAATTTATCGGGGAAAACCTCATCCTGCAGCGGCAGAAAAACTCCGCCGGAGTCCACGAGATACAGGCACGGAAGATTGTTCTCAAGGGCCGCTTCCTGCGCCCTTATATGCTTTTTCACGGTGAGGGGATAATAGGCGCCGCCTTTTACGGTTGCATCATTGGCGATAATGACTACCTCGCGGCCATGTATCAAGCCGATGCCTGTTATTATCCCGGCGCACGGCGCTTCATCCCCGTACATGCCGTCGGCGGCCAAAGCGCATAGCTCCAGGAACGGAGTATTTTTGTCAAGCAGCGCCTGTATCCTGTCCCTCGGCAGGAGTTTCCCCCTTGAGAGGTGAAGTTCCCTGGCTTTCGGGGGGCCGCCGGTCTTGGCGGCCTCAAGGCGTTTCTTAAACCCTGCCACGATGTTCTTATTGAACTTCTCGTTTTCCCTGAATTCAGGACTTTGTATAATCACATTTGAAATTATTTTATCCATAGTCTAGTGCGTCGCAAACAGCCTCCACGCCGCTGGGGTATTTTACCAAAAGCCGGCCCTTCTCACTAATCCCCGCTATCCTTCCCGCTACCTTACCGGCGCCGACGGTATAAGCGTCGCCTAATTGCGTCATAAGCGAGACGTATTCGCGGACTTCACCTGCAAAACCGCTCTTAAAAAGAAGGCGGAACCGCCTCTTGAGCGCCGCAAGCAGCTTACACAGCAATTCCTCTTTATCCGCGCTTTGGCCTGTCAGGATCTTCATTGAAGTCGCAAGTTCTGAAAGTCCGGCCGGGAACTCCTGCGTATCTACATTCAGACCCACTCCGCACACGACAAAGCCGTCTCCCCGGCGATTTAAACCGGAAGTGGAAAGTATGCCGCATATCTTTTTGCCGCCGGCCTGAACGTCGTTTGGCCACTTTATCCTGCAGGCAAGCCCGTAACCGGAAAGCGCCTCAACAACCGCCAGCGCCGCCACATGGTTTATCACCGCCAGGTCCGCCATTACTGCCGGCGGCCAGGCGGTCAATGAGAAATAAAGATTCTGCCCGGCTGGAGAGTACCATCCGGTTCCCCCTGTTCCACGGCCCTTTGTCTGGGAGCCGGCCGCAACCGCCGTCCATTCCCGGTCTTCGGCGTTCCGCGCAAGCTTTACGGCATAATCCTGAGTGGAGGGAAGAGTCTCAAAACGGAAAATTTTTGAGTCCGGCATTTCATTTATTATACAAATCATGCTCAAAAAATAGAATATAATTGATTACACGACTATCCCGGTAGACGGGCAGGTTTCTTAACGAGGAGATAACTATGAACGCGGATGAACAAAACGATACTGCTGTCGGCGGCTATTTTTCTATTCCCGACGGTCTGGGCTTTCCGGTAACCAGGCGGATCTTTACCCCTGAAAAATTTTCAGAAGAACAGAAGATGGCGGCTGAAACAGCAAAGAAGTTCATAGAAAAAGAGATTGCGCCCAAAATGGCCGAGATTGAAGAGCAGAAGGGCGATTACGGCTTAACCGTAAAGCTGCTGAAAAAAGTGGCGGAGCTGGGGTTTTTGGGGACCGATGTGCCGGAGGAATACGGCGGAGCCGGTTGTGATTTTACAACCGCCATGTGCGTTTCGGAGGTTTTCGGCACGGGCGGCTCCTGGGCGGTTTCCTGGGCCGCGCACGGCGGGATAGGCGTTCATCCCTTATTGTTTTTCGGGACTGACGCGCAGAAAAAGAAATATCTTACGAAGCTGGTCAGCGGCGAATGGATCGGAGCCTTTGGCGCCACGGAACCTGAAGCCGGAACGGACCTTTACGGCGCGAAAACAAAAGCGACCCCGAGCGCGGACGGGAAATTCTACATTCTTAACGGCAGCAAAACCTTTATCTCAAACAGCGGTTTTGCCGGCTTATTCACTATTTTGGCGAAGGTAGACGGCGATCCCAAAAAGTCCGCTTGTTTTCTGGTGGAAAGGGGTTCGCAGGGTTTTACCATCGGCAAAGAAGAGTCAAAGATGGGCATTTCCGGCTCTTCTACCTGCCCTCTTAACCTTGTGGACGTGCAGGTCCCTGCTGAGAATCTCCTGGGGGAGATAGGAAAAGGCATTCATATTATTTTCAACACTCTGAATCTTGGCAGGCTGAAGCTGGGCGCAATGACGCTGGGGTCCGGCAAGCGCATAATTACCGAGGCCGTTCAATACGCGGCCGGACGAAAACAGTTCGGGTTGCCGATCTCTCAATTCGGAATGATAAAAGAAAAGTTCGCTAATATGGTTGTCGGGGTCTGGATGACGGAAAGCGCCGTTTACAGGACGACCGGGCTGGTAGACGAAAAGTTCAAAGGTACTGACTTTAAAAACTTTACGAAAACCCTGGAAACTTTGAGGGAATATGAGATTGAATGCTCTATTCTGAAAGTCGCCGGCAGCGAAATGTTCTGGCACATCACGGATGAGAATCTCCAGATCCACGGCGGCTACGGTTACATCAAGGATTATCCGGCTGAGCGTTACCTGAGAGATGCCCGGATTAACAGGATCTTTGAAGGGACGAACGAAATAAACAGGCTGACGGCTATCCTGAATCTGCTGGACAGGGCGGGGAAGGGTCGGCTTCCCCTGGCTAAAGCGGGCGCCGCGCTGGCCGCCCAGCTTGAGGAATCCTCCGGCGAAGAAATTTCAGACGAGCCGCTGGCTTTGCAGACGGAACTGGTAGACAACATTAAAAAAATGTTTTTTGTGGCGGGAGGAAGGGTTCTTGAGAAATTCCCGGCCAGGGAAAAGATAACCGGCGAGCAGGAAATCCTGCGCAGGTTAAGCGATATGCTTATCCTGATCTATCTTGCGGAAAGCGGGCTGCTACGGGCCAAACAGACAGGCGGGGAAATCCCCGAAGCGATTGTAAAGCTTTACATTCAGAATGCCGCGCTGGAGGCGGAAAAACTTGCAAAAGAAGTCCTGGCTTTTCTGGAAGAAGGCGATATGCTCAAATCCTACCTTGGCCGGCTCAAAAGACTGGGCAGGACGCTCGCCAACAATCTTATAAACCCCGTGTCTCTCCAGCGAAAGATCGCAGATAAATTGATAGAGAAGAACAAATATTTCCTCTAGGAGTTGTCACTCATAAGGCTTCAGGCAACCTGTTTGAGCACCGCTTCAAGCTCACCATGGGAAAAAGGCTTATAAAGTATAGCGGCTGCGCCCTTCTCAAAAAGCTTCTTGTTTATCTCATCCTGCTGAACGGCCGTAACCATAACTATTTTAGCCGCCGGATTTATGCTCCTGAGTTCCTCCAGAACCTCCAGCCCTGGTTTTCCGGGCATTATGAGGTCCAGCAGCACCAGATCGGGACTCAATTCCTTAAAGGCCTTTATGGCCTCGTCGCCGTTCCCGGCCTCACCCGCCACCTGGTGCAGCATATACTGTAAAATATCTTTTATCATGTTCCTTGTCAGGACATTGTCATCCACTATAAGCACTCTCATAGAATCTCCCCTTATCCTCCGCCCCGCCGGATTCGCCGGGCCGAAGCCCTTCACCGGCTCCGCGAATCGTGACATCTGGAATTATATGTAACTACTCAGGTAGACAGTAGTCAGAATTCAGTAGTCAGGAGTAAGAAGTTGCAGATTATTCTGAATTCTGGCTTCTGGATTCTGGCTACCTGAGCAGTTACAATTATATTATAAAACAAGGATTTTCCAGTCCAGCTTCCGCTAGCTCTTCCACGCCGAAATTATCTTTTGTCGATTACTTTGCGGATCTTGCCGGTGCGTTGGATGCGCTCTATGGCGTTGGGCTTCAGGACATCGATGGCCGGCTTGTCCAGCCATTTCAGCCGTACGCTCTCGCGCAGGTCCCCGCAGTGGGCCTCTATCTCCCGCCACAGCAGGCCGGCCAGTTCGCCGGAACGCGCCAGCGCCGCCGCATCCTTCACCTCCACGCGGATGGCCAGAACGTCCCTGTGCCCCTTCTTCCCGATAACCACCTAGAAATTAAAGCTCAGGTCCGGAACCTTGCCCAGCGCGTTCTGGATATCGTTCACGAATAAATGCGCTCCGCCCACATGGATGCGGTCGTCGCAGCGTCCGAGAATCTCAAACATCGGTTCCTTCCTGCCGCAGGCGCAAGGCTTCAGGAGCCAGCGCCCCAAATCTCCCACCCGGTAGCGGATAATAGGCATATGCTTCTTTGAAAGACACGTCACCACCAGTTCGCCGACGTCGCCCTTCTTCACAGGGACCATAGCGTCCTGGTCCACGAACTCAATAAACTGGTTCCGGGCGAACAAATGATGCCGCCCCTTCACGCACACCTGGCACTGGAATCCCACTACGCCCGCGTCCGCCGTCGCGTAGCCGGCCGAGCGCACGTCCACGCCGGGGAACACGCTCTTGAAGAACTTCACCATCTCCCCGCCAGCATATTCACCGCCGTAAAAGATCTTCTTCACGCACAGCTTGCGCCTCTCCGGATTCGCCTTGACATATTCCGCCAGCTTCACCAGAAAAGACGGCAAACCTATAACGGCCGTAACCTTGAAGTCCTCAAGATAACCCGCGATATTTTCAAGCGGCAGATTGCTCCCCACCGGCACCGAGATGGACTTGGTGTAGGCAATGGCCTTCTCCACCGACAGCCAGCTGGACCAGAGATTTCCGGCTATGAACAGATTCGCTATCACATCCTCCCCGTTAAGGCCCGCCGCCTCAAGCGCGCCGGCCAGCATACGGCAGGTGTGGTCATACTCTTTCTGATCGTAGAAAACATATTTTGGCTGACCCGTAGAACCGCCGCTCGCGAAGTAAATGCCGCGCTGCACCCTGGAGGTCAGCAGGCCGGCGCTGGCCGGCGGGGTATTCTCAATCACATGGCGCTTTTCCAGGAAAGGCGCCCTGGCGAAATCCCCAAAACTTGCTATCTCCGGCACCCCCCTGAAATGGCGGCCATAGAAAGGGCTGTGTGTTCTGGCGTGCTCCACCAGTTCGCTCAGCCGGTCCAGCTGCGACGGCTTTTCCTCTATCGGCACCCAGTTCACCAGCGACATCATAGGGAAAATACCGTCGTGCGGGGAGCCGTTGACCCCCTCCAGCATCTTGCCCAATTTCACCACGCGCGCTATGCCCGCGGGCGCCAGCGTCTCCAGCACCTTCTTGCGCTCCATAGAGCCGCCCACACCCACCGTCTGTATGTAACCGCGCAGAGGCAGCAGCATTTCTTTCACTTCTTCCAGAGTTTCCACGGTCTTAACGTACAGCACGCGGTTAAGCGGCGACACGCGATAAACGGGATCCTTCTCGTAAATAACCGTCCAATCGGTCTTCGGCGACGAACTCTCGTAAGAGGCGGCGCCCAGCGCCGCATCCACGCGGGCCAGTTCGCGGGCCTTTGTTATCTCCACCTGCTCGTCCGGGGAAAGGCTGCCCTGCGGCAGTTCCTTAGCCAGCCGGGCGAAATGTTTTTTTGCCTCTCCCAGAAAAGAGGCGGCCAGCGCCTTATGCTTTCTGGCCGGGGCTATCAGGTAAAGCGTATGCAGCGAGGAACAGGCGGTCTGGTCCCACAGCGAGGCGTCGGTAGCCGCGCGTCGGGCGACCTCGTCCATGCCCTCGTATTCAATGCAGCTTTCAAAGACCACGCCAACGCTGGTTTTGGGGCCAAAGCCTTCCACCCGCACGTCTATCGGGGCGATCTTGCGATAGGACTGCACCGCATCGTAGCCGCCCCAGACAAAGACGGCGTTCACGTTTTTAAGCGCGGCTTCCTCCAGCGCCTGGCTGCCGCCCTTCCAGCTTATTATGGCGGCGCATCTGGAAAGTATAGCCTTCTCATCCACCTCTTTCAGGGCGTCCATAAACAGATTTATGAAGTTGGAACCCGAAGAGGAAAGTTTGACGATGTTCACGTTCCTGGTAAGAAACCCTATCACCATGGAGTCCAGTATGCCCAGGAAAACATTGCCGGCGCCCACATGCAACACCACGCCCTTGGGAAAAGCCCGTATCAGCCCGTCGTAACCGCGGCGCTCCACAGGGGCCTCCAGCGCGTAGGGGAGGAATAGTTCCATGTTCATGCGCTTTATCAGCGTGTGCTTGTCCAGCATCCCCGGGATTATATCCAGGCTTTTATTTATAACCGGCCCGGAGAAGGCGATATGCTCTTTTAGATGCGTCAGCGCCGCCTTGCGGTATTTTCCGCCCTTCCCGAACAACCGGCCGGCTTTTGAGAGAGTCTCCGCTACATAGTCGCGCGAAGCCCCGCGCATTATTTCCCGCGCGGCCTGCGCTTTCAGGCCGATCTCTTCCAATTCGGCCGGGTTCCACGAAGTTTTATTTAAGGCTTTTCCGAATAAATAGGCGTTATGTACTTTCATAGCATCGTCGCCGCGCTTATCGCGCAGCCTTTTAGTTTTTTCACCCCGGCGCGACCGCGTATCTCAAGCACGGGCCCGGACAGGCCGCAAGAGCATTTTTTCCGCAACAGACCGAAATCGGAGGACAGCACGGACAACGACGGGTAGCTGGTAAGGTAAGGCGTAATAAACTGCAGCAGTCCGGGTTTGTCATAGCCGAGCGGCTTCAGTGTGCCGGGGTGGCGGACTATCACGCGGCCGTAATTCGGGACGTGGAAATTCCCAAGCCGGCAGTCCACATAGGGAACGCCGTGCTCCACCATGCCGAACAGGTCCCTCACATTTTCTACCGGTATGCCCAGATTGTCCGCCAGTATTTTGCGGTAAACCTTCTTGTCCACGGCCTCGTCGGCCTGCATTTTCCAGCCACCGCCGGTAACCACACTTGAGCCCGTGTTAAGGCGCGGGTAACGTCCGAAGCGGCGCTTGAACTCCTCCGTGAGCCTGAGGGCGAAGGCGGGAAAACCCACCAGCCGCGCCAGGGAGCCCGCATCCTCAAATTTTTTCATGGCGGCCACGGCGCCGTCTATGTCAAAATAGAAATCGTTCCTGGCCTTGCTCCAGCGGAAGGCGTAGAAGAGCTCCCCTTTTTTGGTGAAGCCGCTGAGCAGCTTGTCGGTCCAGGCGGTGCCGAGATCCCTGGCCATCTCCGGGTCATAGGTAAAACAGATATAGTTGTGCGCGCGTTCCAAGTCCGTCAGGCCCAGCCCCTCAAACACTTTCCAGGCCATGCGGCGCACACGCATCAGCGAGCCCTTGTCCAGCTGCATCCGGCTGCGCTGACCGGAGGTGCCGCTGGACTTCAGTTCTAGGACTATCTTTGAGTACGGCAGCGTGGTGAGGTCGCGTTCTTTCAGCGCAGCTACGAAGATAAATGGGATTTTTTCTATATCGCGTTCTGTTTTTACCGAGGAGGGAGCGAAATTTTCGGCTTTATACAGGGCCTTCAGCGCCGGGGCATGTTTACCCTGGAAAGCCAGCGCGGCGCGCATGGCGGCGCAGAAGGCTTTTGAGGTTCCGGGGGAATATTCAAAAGCCGGGGTTTCAAAAAAAACATCCACAGCGGCCCGGCTTTTAAGCGGCCTGTAAAAAGGCGGAAGCCGGTCCTCAACTGAAAGGTCAACCACGGCCCCTCCTATTTCGGCTCCGTCTTAAAAACCAGTTCTATGTAGTTTTCCCGCCAGAGCTTGAGATATTCGCGCAGGAAATTCTTGTAGAGCGAGATAATCTTAACATTGCGGAAGTCCAACACATCAAAGGTGCGCGAGAAAATTATACAATCGTAACGCTTGTTCCCCACTTTTTTAATGCAGGGAAAATAGGCGCTGGGAATAAAGCGCGCATCCAGCGCATCGCGCTGGATGGCAGGGGAATAGGCGTCTATTATAATCTCAATGTAGGCCATATCCAGTTCCCTTACCGTGTGGGCTATGCTCTCAAGCACCACGGCGAAACTGCTCTCGTTGGTCACGCCGCCCACCACCACGCTGTACTTGTCCTTCTGGTTATAGGTCAGATATACTTCCGTGCCCTGGTCGGGAGTTATAAGTATAAGGTTCGGCTCGTGGAAAGGCATCACTATATGCTCAAAGAAGCTGTTCTTCTTTGTTTTGCGCCAGCGGTTTTTAATAAAGTTCACCGCGGTTATAACTTCAAAGTTCAGCAACGGGATGCGCTGTTTGTGGTCGCTGTATTCGCCTGTCACGTTCTTGACGTCGGCCTTGTCCAGATTGATCTGGCGGCGGACTATTTCGTAAAAAGGCTCGGCCTCCGGGATCAGGCGGGGACGCGCGCGGCGTTTAGCCAGGGCATGCTCCGTGAGATAGCTTGTGAGGCAGTGCGTTTCGTTGTCCTGCACCTTGTGCGTGTTCGGGAAAATGCCCAGCTTTATAAAGCCGAGGTTTTCGGTCAGTTTCTGCGGAGCGTAATTGGTGGTGCGGGTGGTAGCGTAAACCAGATCAACCAGGTTCTTTACCCTGGTTATATCGTCAAGGACAAGCTTCATCATGGTGTAGGCCAGGTCCAGTTTGCGGAACTCCTGGCTTACCACGGCGCCGAAGGCTTTTGAAGTGCGATGAGCCAGGTCAAGGGCGTAAACCAGGCTGCCTACCACGCGGCCCTCGCATTCCGCCACTATCCAGCAGTAGTCGTCGTTCTCTATGGCGCGGCGCATGCGCTCTTTGTCCGTTACTATAGGAACGGAGTAATTGCCGCCGTAGACCTCCACATAGAGCATTTGTATGCGCCGCATGTCAGGGATTCTGGCCAGCCTGATTACGATATCCGGCTTACCGTCGGTTTTTATGATTTTTTCTATTTTTTTAAGCGCCATATGCTCCCCATGGAACCCAGTACCTGTGATATGTAACTACTGGTAGCCAGAAGTCAGAATTCAGGAGCCAGAATGAGACCGCCGGCAACGAGAAAGTTTCCGCCATTCTGAATTCTGACTCCTGAATTCTGACTACCTGAGCAGTTACTGTGATATAATAT
>CAZYFL010000037.1:0-12838 GCA_964646805.1 uncultured Elusimicrobiaceae bacterium
AAGGGGGGAGGAAGGGAACAGGGGAGACAACCCATAGTAACTCGCCATGAGCCGAATAAAAAAATTCTGCACCTCTATACCTGCGCCCTGAGCTTATGGAAAGCAAAGAAATAGACAGACATTTGAATGACCTTTGGAAGAAAGTCTCGGGGAGCGAGTACGTCCCTGAGGCTTCGCCTTTGCCTTCCGACATACGCCAGTCAAATATGGAAACCATGCGTTTCCTGCGCGAAAATTTCTCCAAGGCTGAAAGCGAATGGAAGACCCTGCTGGCGGGCAAGGAAACCCAGTTACGCGAGCTCACCGCCCAGTTGGAAGAGACAAAGGCTCATCTGGGTGAACTCAAGGGGCACTACCAGGAAGCCCGCGAAAAAACGCTCAACGAGGAGCTGTCCACGGCTCTGAACCTGGAAGAATCAAGGAAGCTTCTCGACGCGCAGAAGAAGAACCACGCCCGCGAAGTAACCCTGCTCAAGGAACTGCTGGAGCGCACCAAGGTTGAACTGGTGAGCCTGCAAGGCCGCGTTGACGCGTTGCGCTCCGAGCGCGACGGCTGGCATAATAAATTTACCGGCCTGTCCGTTGAAAAGGCTGATTTGGACGACGCCAGGGCCGGCCTCACGGCGAAGCTGGCTGATTCCAGGGAGGCGGTGGAAAAGACGCTGGCCGAGCTGCTGAATGAGCGCAAAACCCGCCGCGACGACCAGGTCAAAATGAAGGACCTGGAGGGACAGATAAAGGATTTGACCGGGCGGCTTGACAGCGCGAAGGCGAACCAGGACGCTGAAAGGACGCAGTGGCGGGAGCTTTGGGACAGGGAGCGCTCGGTGTGGGAAACCCACAGGCAGGAATTCGCCGTTTGGGAGGAGCGCCTGCGTTCCGAGCGCGAGGCCTGGACCATGAAAATGCGCGAGCAGGAGTCCAAAGGCGTGGAGAACGCCGCTGGCCTCGCCAATATACTGAAGGAATCCAGCCAGTGGTCGGAAAAGGTGACGCAGGTACTTAAGCTTTATGCCCTCAAAGGCGTTGAACTGCCTGGCGTTTTTGTTTCCGCGGGGCCGGACCAGGGTTTTATACGCGCCCGAAAAAATGTTTCCCGCGCGCTGGCGCTCGGCCTTGCCGGACTGTTGCTTATGTCCGGCGCAGCCTGGCAGCTATACGCCTGGCGCGCCAAAGCGCATTACAAGCTTTTGACCGGCATCCCGCTGGATCTGCCCAACCCCTCCGGTCTGGCCGCGACAAAAGAGGGTTTGTGGCTGGCCGACTGGAACAAGGGCCTTATGCTTAAGGACATTAAAGATTTCTCCACACTGCGCGTTCTACCAGCGCCCGCCGGCGGGCTGCTGAGGCACGGGGCGTTGAGCGCTTCCGACAACGGCCTTTGGACGCTGGATATGGCCCAGTTGCGCTACGCGCAGCAGAACTTTAAGGACGGGAGCATAACCGAGTCGGTTAAAACCCCAGGCGCGGCCCCGCAAGGCGCAGCTTGGGACGGCTACAGCTTGTGGGCTTTTGACGCCTCTTCCGGGCTGCTTTACAAGTACTCCCTGGATCCCGAGTCAGGGGTTTCCGCCACCTACCCGCTGAAAGGCGTGAGAAGCCTGGTCTGTATGCAGTGGGCCAACGGCCGGCTCTGGACGCTTGACGGCAAAAATGTCCTGCGGCGTTACGCCTTGAAAGAAGGGGTTTTTAAGAAGATTTCCAGCCAGGATTTCGGCAAAAAGCAGGTTGCGGCTTTCCAGGTGGACGGCAATACGCTTTGGGCGATTGAAAAAGCCGGCGATCTGACAGGCGGCTACGAACTGAAAAAATACTCCCTGAAACTGTATAACTGAGGCTCCGTTGTGTACATTGATTTCACTATAGCTAAAATGGCAGAATTGGAAAGCGGATTTAAGGAAAATATCCAGGGAAAATTATGTTGAAAAAACTGATTCTAATTTCCGGCGCCCTGGCTATACTGGCCGGGCTGACCGCAACAGTTTCCGCCCAGCAGCTTTATGTGAGCGACATTGACGTAAAGTTCAGTACTGTTGCTCCTCCAGGGAGCGATACCCCTTCAAGCGGTTATTGTAATGACGTAAGCAGTGAAAGCATAAGCGTATCTTTTGATACCAGCGGCGGGAACGTCTGGAAGAATTCCTCCCTGATAGAATTTGAGCAGCCCCGCTCCACCTATCCGGGCGCCTGCCTGGGCCTCTGCGTTCAGATAGTCTGCGTCAGCACGGCCGGTCATTTCGGCATAGACGAACTGACTTTTGAGATATTCAAGTTCGGCATCGGCGCCAACCCGCTGGACCCTGCCTCAACCCCGCCCATCAGGACCGTTTCAATGTTCAATATCGGCCAGTGCAAGAGCGATGATAACATAAAAGACATCATAGGTCGGAACAATAAATATTACTGCACGTCCTGGGACGGCTCCTATAATCTCAATGGAATCTTCGGTAAGAGCAACGGCCAGTTCGGTTTCCGGGCCAGGGTAAAGACCAATCAGGTCAGCCAGACGGCCGGCAATATTTCCATAGAGCAGACAGCGGCTTTTCCCGGCGAGAATCAGATTCCCATACAGGTGAACGTGACCAGTATACACACGGTGCGCTCCAGCCCCACCGTGGTGGGCCGGATAACCGGCGTGGCCGCGCAGCCTTATAATATACTCTACCGGCTGAGCAAAGACGCGCTGGTAACCATAAAAATCTCCGAGGCCACCGACCTCGTTCTCGCTCCCGGAAATTATCCGCTTGTGCGCACTATAGTCTCAAGTACGCCGCGGGTGGGCGAAGGCACGCCTGACGGCACGCTGACCAACGGGGACTTCTGGGACGGCCGCGATGACGGCGGTAACCTGGTGGCCGGGGGCAATTATATCGCCCAGATAGACGCTTATTCCAACGATTTATGGGAGCGCACAGATGGGCAGCCGGACAGGGCCTTTACTTACACGACCCAGTTGTCCCTTGACCCGTTACAGATAACCGACGTGGCGGTAAGACCGCTCGGCTCCTCCTCAACAGACATGGCCACCATCAGTTACATGCTTACCGAGGCGGCCACGGTGTATGTCGGTATTTACACCCCGGGAACGCAGTTTGTGAGCATAAATACCGCCCCGCCCGCTATCTTCAACAACAGCGGCACGCTGTTGCGGAGTTTTGTTGATCAGAAAGACAGACGGGTGACTGCTTCAACTTTCTGGGACGGACGCGATATTGCCGGCAGCCCTGTGTGCGACGGAGATTATGTATACGCTATTTACGCCGTTTTGCCTTCCAGTTCAAATTTCGCCCCCGGCGGGGAGGTTCGGACGATGCGCACTATGGTCGGCACCATACCCGTAGTGCGCGGCAGGGTGCTGGCCTTTGTAAGCCCTTCCTCCACGGTGATAGGCTCCACGCAGTCCGTGGCCGACCTAGATCCCTTCTATTTCCGCTATACCCCGTCACGCGCCGCCTTTGTCAGCTTGTACATAAAAAAAATGGACGGCATAACGATAGTGAGCAGCGTTACAGAAAACGCGATACGCGCCGCCAATTTCTCCAACCGGGAGGTCTGGAACGGTAAGGACAATAATGGGCTTTACGTCTCCAGCGGCTCCTACCTGGCCGAATTGATAACAACCGACCCCTTCCAGTGTTCTACGAAGAAGACCTCCACAACCACTGTGCAGATATCCGTGAACATGTTCCGCACCGTGGACGTTATGTCCGGTTCGCTGCTGGGCGGGAGCTCCGACACGGCCAGGATATCCTTTGAACTGTCCCAGCCGATGTACATGCAATTGCGCATTTACCCTGTGAGCACGGTGGTGAACCCCTCAGACTGGCCGAATGTGACCGGCACCCCTGTGTATGAGGTTGAAGGCATGCGCCCCGGCCGCTCCAGGATAACCGAATACTGGGACGGCCGCGACGTAAACGGCATACTTGTAGCCGACGGGCGTTATCCCTTCACCCTGGTGGCCTATACCGCCGGCACCGCGCAGGTTATGTATTCCACGGACAAGACCTACGGCTATGTGGACGTCTCCCGCGGCAAGGTAATTATCAGCGAGTTTAAGGTTAGCCCGAGCCTCCCCACACTGTATAACTCTTCCGACACCGTGAAATTGCCCCCGTACGAGATAGAGTACGCCGTTAACAGGCAGGCAAATGTTACAGTGGAGGTGCTGGACGATTTAGGCGCGGTAACGGCGAATGTCGTAAACGGCGAAGTGCGCGACCCCGACATACTCAACAAGGAATTCTGGGACGGCAGGACGAGTTATATTGACGGAAACGGCTACCGTGTCACAGGCGATTTTGTGGAGCCCGACTCGTATAATATGCGCGTCACGGCGCAGGATATAGACGCCCAACTGACTTCCAGGGCTACGGTGCAGATGGATATAAGCGTGGACCCGTTGCGCATCTTTGACGTGTCCATTGTGCCGCTTACGCTGGACAACATGGCCGTGGTCTCCTATCAGATTTCCGAGCCCATGAAGGTGGTGACAAAGATTTTCAAGCCCGGCACCTCCATGCCGAATGACACCGACGACCCGCCCGCGGGGCGCCTGGTAAAGCGCATCATAGGCGTACGGCCGTCGCGCACGCAGATATCGGAATACTGGGACGGCACTGATCTGACGCTTTCAAAAGTGCCGGACGGCAACTACGTTTTTAAGATTTACGCCTCCACCGTCACCGAGGCCATAAGCGCTATAGACGGCGTGCTCTCTCCCACGCTCTGCCCCAACGAGAGCTGCCGCGTGCCGGATATTGTGACCTCCAATATCCCGGTCACGCGCGGCGGCACGGCGGATTTGTGCGGGGATTTCGCCAATGAAACCTTCTTTGCCCCTAACCCCTATAACGGGACCAGCGGCTGGTTCAAGATACCTATAATCATAAACGGCTGGGTAAGCCTGAAGATGTACAACATTGCCGGAGATCTGGTGTACAAGAAAAACTTCGGCGACCTTAACGCCCCGCGCGACGGCGGCAACAATATTGACGGCAACAATAAATGTTCTGTCGCACAGACGCACGAAGCCTGCTGGCCCAGGGTGAACAGCTACGGGCAGACAGTGGCTCCCGGCGTTTACTTCGCGGTGATACGCTTCCAGGCCACCGATGGCACTAGGGATATCTGTCAGACGATAAAGAAGATATTGATACCGTAGGGGGAAAAGGCTAAAGGGGGGGAAGGGGAGCGAAAAAGCCTGAAGGCAGAGAGTGAAGGAAAGATTTTATGAAGAATATTTTTCAGTTAAAGGGATTAAGGCGAAGCCTAAAAAGAGTGTCTGGGTTGCGGCTTTTTACTTTCCCATTCTTCATCTTTATTCTTCATCCTTCAGCCTTTAGCCTTTCTTCGCATGCGGCGGACGCTAATATAGGCTCCGAGGGAGCGGCCTTTATGAAGATCCCCACAGGCAGTCCCAGAGCGCAGGCCCTTGGAAACAACGGGGTCTCGTTGCTGGAGGGCGGCGAAGCTATGAGTATAAACCCGGCGGGCATCGCCTCCGCGCAGATGCGCGAAATCTCCTTCTCCCACCTTAGCTGGATACAGGAATATTCCGGGCAGTACATGTCTTATGTGCATCCCATCGGGCAATCTGTGGTGGGCATTAACCTGGCCTATTACGGCATAAAAGGTTTTGATGTGCGCGACAACGAAGGAAAGCCGCAGTACGGCGCCGACGTTAAGGTACGCAACGGCTACGCCTCTTTCACTCTCGCCAAGGGTTTTTTTCTGGAGAAATTCCTGGCGGGGGTCAGCGCCAAAGAAGTGATGGAGGACAACTATACCAGGGAATACAAGAACCTGGTTTTTGACTTCGGCGCCATACTCCGGCTGGGCCGCAAGTTCTCTCTTGGCTGGGCCGGGCAGAATTTATCCGGCAGGAAGAAGCAGGTCGTGAAGGTGAACCGCTTTGGCGGGGCCTTCGCGTTTAATCCCTTTATCACGCTGCTGGCGGAGCAGAAATCTTATTCCGACCGCAAGGGCAGGCTGGGCGGCGGCGTGGAACTGAGCCTCCCTGAGGAGTTGTTGCAGGTGGGTCGTGTGGCGCTGCGCGCCGGGTATACGCCGGCGGACAATTACGGCAAGAACATGACCGATAAGACGCTGAACCGCCTGGGGATGAACGAATCCACCGGTTTGTCCTTCGGCGTCGGACTATACAGCGCGCAGGCGTTGGGCCACGGCATGGGCTTAGACTATACCTTTGCGCCCTATGGCGCCCTCGGCAAGGCCAGCCAGCTGGCCCTCAGGTTTCAGTTCTAGAAGAACAAGGTTACTTAAGGATAAAGGGAAGACCGGAAATTATCTGATGCGGACAGAAGAAACTTTGAGGCGCAGCCGGCCTGGCCAGACGACTATAGAATATCTGTTGGTCACTATTTCGCTTCTGTTTATTTTCGTGATTATGTACAAGTCGCTGCAGTATGCGCTCTCCAATCAGTTCAAGCGCGGCGGCTTTGTGATAGTAAAGATGTACAAGGTAGTCCCCTGATAGAGTAGGAGGAACGCAAAATGAATAAGTTGTTTAAGAACAGGAAAGGTCAGAATACCGTGGAATATCTGCTGATGCTTGCCGTGGTGGTGGGCGTGGTGCTCATAGCCGGCGTGGCTCTGAAGAAGTATATGCCCCAGCTCTTTTTGAGCATACAGAACATGATAAACGGCGCCGCCAGCACACTAGGCGCTTCCGGCGGAAACTAAGAGCTCTGAAGCGCTGAAACAGGGTAAGGCCGTCCCCCTGACATGTCCCGGGGGAGGAGGTTGAGGCTTTTATGAGCATGAGATGGTTGTGGTTTAAACCGCGGCGAGCGGCGGCGTTGACGTTGCTCCTTCACCGCTTCAGCGCTTCAGAGCTTCAGCGCTTTCTTAAAAAAGGACAGGTCACCATTGAACTGTTGCTGGTGTTGCCGGTTTTCATGTTGTTGCTGTTTTTTATAATGGAAATGGGGAACATGGGTTTTCAGACCATACTGGCGCATCACTGCGCGTATGAACTTGCCCGCATAGGTTCGCTGGTTGCAGGGCCGAACGGAGCCGGCTCCGGCGGCGGACAGGGCATGGCTAATATGAAGATGAAGAGCGTACTGGACAAGATGTTTCCTTCCTCGCCCGGGATTAGCGTGAGCGGCGTGCTGGTAAATACGCTTAAAGATCAGCAGTCCCTGCAGATGGGGCAGGACCTGCTTGTAACGCTGAACTACCCGGCCAAGCTTATTTTTCCGGGCTCCAGCCAGGCCCTTGCGGACCCGCCGAAGGGGAAGCGCATAAAAAAGATAGTGGTGAAGGTGCGTATGCCGGTTGAGAAGCCGTATTTTCAGTAGGAGAATATACTTTATGGAAAAGAAAGGCATGCTTGTCCCCGTACTGCTGGCTCTGGCCGCAGCCGGTATTTACTGGTGGGTGCTTACCTCCAAGGAACGCTCCATAGCCGCCCGGAACGAGCGCACCACCGTGCTGACGGCCCGCTTTGATCTGCCCGCCCGCACCATCATGAACGTGGATGTGGTTGAAACCAGGGAAATTCCGCGCATGTATCTGGAGCAGGATGCCTATGAGGTCAAGAGCCAGTCGGACATAAAGAACGTCACTAATCTTGTGACTTTAATCCGCATCCCGAAAGGCAACCAGATAACGAATTCGGCCCTGGTCTCGCTGAGCCCCGAGGCCGGGCTCAGCGTGAAGGTGCCGCCCGGCTACCGCGGCTGTGTGCTGCCGCTTGAAAGCGATTTGCTGCGCCTGATAAAACCCGGCGACCGCGTGGACATACTTGTGAGCTTTGACGCCGTAATGGGCGATAACCGCAAGGAAAAAGTTACCGCCACCATCCTGCAGAATGTGCTGGTGCTGGGCGTGGGCTCAAATCTGGGACAGGGCCTTTCCGGCAACCAGGCCAAGTCCAAGGCTGCGGCCGAAGCCGCCGACCAGGCTTTCTCGGAGAAAGGAGCGCTCAGCCTGGCGCTTAACCCCAACGAGGCGCAGTACCTAGCCTTGTCCGTCAAGCAGGGGACGGTGGATGTGATAGTGCGCGGCCTCGGCGACGTGGAGCTGCACCCGATGGCAATAGCGTCTTTCAAGCAACTTATAAAATAGACGAAGGGATTACAGCGATAGAAGAAGAGATTACGGCGACATTAAAGAGAAGATTATGAAAAAACTGATTCTTGCCTTAGCCGCGCTGGCCCTGCCCGCCATTGCGGGCGCTGAGTCCACTCCGATGGTGGCCGTCAGCGCCGACATAGTGGAGATAAGCGGCTCTATTCAGAAAACACGCGGTTTTTCCTGGAACCAATTCTTTGACTTCAGTGAAAAGAGCATCCCGGGCATAATAACGCTGGGCGACTTCGAGCGCAAGACGCAGCTGACGGCCTCGCTTAAGCTGCTGGAGACCGAGGGTAAGGCGCAGATACTGTCCAACCCTAAAGTCATAACCAAGAGCGGCACACAGGCCAACTTCACCGTGGGCGGAGAGATCCCTGTGCCCTACTCCAACAACCAGGGCGTGGGCGCCGAATTCAAGAAGTTCGGCGTGATACTGGTGGTGCTGCCCGTGGTGCTTGCCGATAAGAAAGATACCGTGGACGTGCAGATCCAGCTTGAGGTTTCAAACCCCGATTATTCCAAGCCGGTTGTCACTTCCGGCACCACTATACCTTCAATGGTAACCCGCCAGATACAGACCGAGGTGGAACTGAAAAGCGGGGAAACGCTTGTCATCGGCGGCTTGAAGCAAAGCAAACGTAATGTGTCAAAAAACCGTATGCCGATACTGGGCAGCCTGCCGCTGATTGGCTCCCTTTTCGGCTCTACCGACATAGTTGAGGAGCAGAGCTCGCTGTTCCTTTTTGTAACCTTTGACATCATAAGGTAGGGGACACTGTCCGCATAGACTGATTTGTATGGAAGAACAGAATTCTGCTCCCCGTGTTATAACCTTCTCGGGCCCTAAAGAGGGCGTGGGCAAAACCTCTGTTGTAATGAACCTGGCCCTGGCCTGGGCCAATTATCAGAAGCGCCATGTATTGATACTGCCTCTGGACCCCATGTGCCGCGCGGAACACGCCCAGTTGCTGGGTCTTAACCCTCCTTCCATGGCGGAAATAATCAGCGCTCTGGGGCGCGAATCCTTAGGCGCGCTGGGCGCCCTCCTGAAGGGCAAAATACCTATCTCGCAGTGGGGCGTCGGGGTGCTCCCCCTGAGCAAGCGCCGTTCGGACGTGGCCAGGATGTCACCCGACATAATATTGCCCCTGCTTTCGCGCCTGTCGCAAAATTTTGACATCTTCATAGACGTAGATCCCTATTTCCCAATGCAGGTCTTTGCCTTTGACATTTCCGATCTGGTGTTCTGGGTTTCCAACTCCAATGTCTCCTCGCTCAACGCCACGGCCGGCATTTTCCGGGAGATAAACGAACTGCATTTCCCGCTGAGCAAGTTTGAGGTGGTGGCGAATCTTTTTGACATGCCTGGCGCGGTGGGGCCGAAGGAAGTGGAAAAATTTTATAAGCAGATAGGCAAGGACATTCTTGCCTTCATGCCCTGGGAGGATGCCCTCCCCGCCTACGCCAACCAGAACAAGATTCTGATTACCGAGCAACCCAATACCCAGTGGGTGCGCATGCTGCGCGTGCTGCTGGGGCGCCTGGCGGAACTTAAGCCCGCTGAGAAGCAGTGGGTGTCAAATGTCACAACCGCCGAATTTTCCCATGGCTCCGACATGCTCTGGCGCCAGACGGAGAAAGACGCGCCCGAAGCTATGTCCGCCCCTCAATCTAGGGAGCAGTCCCAGGCCGGCTCGCCCCGTGTGGACGTGCCGCCTTTCTGGGAAGAGCTCAAGATGAGGGTGCACCGCAATGTGGTTACCGCGCTGGAAACCGAGCGCGTAAAGATTTCCGATGACGCAGCCATAAACCAGGAGACGCGCAAGCGCGTGGACGGAATTATAAACAGCCTGCTGCAGAAGGAGACGGCCACCCCGCTGACCCGCGAGCAGCGCGTGAAGTTCATCAACGAGCTGCTTGACGAGATACTGGGTCTGGGCCCGCTGGAAGAGCTGATGCGCGACGAGTCCGTGACCGAAATCATGGTCAACTCCTTTGACAAGGTGTATATAGAAAGGGCCGGCAAGCTCATCCTGACCAGATATAAATTCCGCAGCAACGAGCAGATAATGCAGGTGATGAAGCGCATCGTGTCTCCGCTGGGCCGGCGCATAGACGAATCCGTGCCGCTGGTGGATGCCCGCTTGAAGGACGGCTCCCGCGTGAACGGCATCATCCCGCCGCTGGCCGTGTCCGGCCCCACGCTGACCATCCGCCGTTTTTCCGTCAAGCCCTTCACTGACGGCGAGCTCATAAAAAAGGGCAGTATCTCGCAGCCGTGTGTGGACTTCCTGAAGGCCTGCGTGAGGCTGCGCAAGGATATCATCATCTCCGGCGGTACCGGCACCGGTAAAACCACTTTTCTCAACATGTTGTCCTGTTACATCCCCGAGGACGAGCGCATTGTGACGATTGAGGACACAGCCGAACTCAGGTTGCAGCAGGAACACTGGGTGAGTCTGGAAAGCCGCCCGCCCAATATTGAAGGCAAGGGCGAAGTGAGTATCAGGGATCTGGTGAAAAACTCTCTCCGTATGCGCCCCGACCGCATAATAGTCGGTGAAGTCCGCTCATCGGAAGCTTTGGACATGTTACAGGCCATGAACACCGGCCACGAAGGTTCGCTGGCTACCATCCACGCTAACGCCCCGCGCGACGCGCTGACCCGCATGGAGACCATGTGCCTCATGGCCGGCGCGAATCTGCCCATCTGGGCCCTGCGCGAGATGATCGCTTCCGCCGTGCACATTATAGTGCAGCTCACCCGTTTTTCCGACGGTACGCGTAAGATCACCGCCGTAACCGAGATAACGGGCCGCGAGGAAAACCAGATAACCGTACACGACATTTTCAAGTACCACCAGACCGGGCTGGATGAGAACGGCAAGGTCCTAGGTTACTTCACAGCCACCGGCGACCCGCCCAGGTTTTATAAGGATTTCGAGACCCATGGCCTGCACATACCGATAGAGCTGTTCTGGACCGAGGAGCAGAAGCGGGCCCGGACGGGCAGGTAGAAGAAAGGATGAAGGAAATAGCAGGGAAGTCCGTGATTTTTTTAAGGGTTAACCCATGAAGAGGATAAAAAACTTAAAGAAAATGTTTTTGGGGCCGGTTATTTTTGCCTCATCCCTCGTCCTTCATCCCTTATCCCTTCTGCAGGCGGGCGTTTTGACCCAGGCCGAAATGGACGAGGTTTCCTGCGCCGCCCTTAAGACGCAGCTGTTTTACTATTACCTGGACCCCGCGCGGGATCAGAAAGTGATTAATTTTCCCATGACCTGCAAGGGGGTGAAGTCCACATTCGTTATGCCCAAGTGGGTGGAGCCTGCGGTGATTGAAATGGCGGGGCGCAAGGTCTGGCGGGACCCGGAGGAGGGGGAAATCTCCGAGGCCGCGCTCTGGCAGACTCCCGTTTCCATACTTTACGAATACCTGGAACTTACCCGCAAGACCTTTCCGTCCGAGGCAGGCGGCGCCGACATACAGCCCGGACTGCTGGTGAAGGAATACGCGGACATCCGCATCCGCTTCCAGATGTCTATGGACAGGCTTTACCGCGCCCGCACCCGTGATGTGACCATGGGTGACTCAATGGAGGGCCGCGGCCGCACCATAATGTCCCAGCTTGTCCTTATCCTTAAGCAGATGGAATCCGTAGCGGACGCCATCTCCAGCACCAACCAGCGGCGCTATGCCGACGCCGTCGTCGCTTCCGCCGTGATTGGCCAGGACTCCTTCCGCGTGCTTTTCAAAGCGCCGCGCAGGTACGAGCCCCCGCCCAGGGAATCCGGCAAATCCAGGATTCTGAATACGGCGCTTTCCATGCTGGGCATCATCCTAGTCTTCCTGTCCGTTCAGTCCTTTTTCGTCATGAACGATTCCAGGACCAACGCCATGCTGAGCGACTATTCCAGGAAAATCGATACCTTTACCGAGGCTTTCTCCCGTCAGTTCATGAATATAAACGTCAAATACCTGGTGCTGGGGCCGGCGGCCTTTTTCGCATTGCTGGGCCTGCTCACCATGAACGTATTTGCTTTTCTCTTCCTGAGCGCGCTGGGGATAGCTATAGGCATGCGCACTCCGGCCTTCGTACTGACCGCCATGAAACAGGCCCGCGGCCGCAAGATAGACGGGCAGTTGATGGACGGGCTGATACTGTTGTCCAACTGCCTGCGCTCCGGCCTCGACGTTGTGCAGGGCTTCGAGATGGTCTCCAAGGACCTGATGCCGCCTATTTCCGACGAGTTCGCGCTGATTATAAAAAATTACCAGTTGGGCATGTCTTTTGAAAAGGCCCTGGGCGTGATGGAGGAGCGCGTGGAGTCCAAGATGCTCGCCTACATGATACGCGCCATAGTGTTGCAGCGCCAGATGGGCGGCAACCTCACGAGAGTTTTTGAGCGCATAGTGGAGGACATCCGCGAGGAGTCCAAGCTTGAGGAAAAGACCAAGGCAATGACGGCCCAGCAGAAGATACAGTCCATTGTAGTGGGCATCATGCCCTGGGTTATGGTGGGGGTCATGTTCATGTTCCAGCCGGAGGTCATGATAAAGTTTTACAGTACGCCGCTGGGCATGGCCACCGCCGTATTCTGCGTTGTCTGGGTAGCTATAGGCATGAAGGTTGTGGCCAGCCTCGGGAATATACGAGTTTAGAGGTAACTGCTCAGGTAACCAGAAGTCAGAATTCAGGAGTCAGAATGAGGATGTCGGCGACGAGATTTGAGGA
>CAZYFL010000038.1:0-12769 GCA_964646805.1 uncultured Elusimicrobiaceae bacterium
AAATGGCCGGCGTTTTTGGGCTCACTAAGTCGCTGGCGCGGTAATTCGGGCCGCGCCAGGTGTTGGTGAACGCGGTGGCCCCCGGCTTCATATGTACGCGCATGACTTCGGAGATGAAGGAAGAGGCCAGGGCGGGGATTTTAGAACTGATACCGCTGGGCCGCATGGGCGAGCCCGGGGATGTGGCAAAGGCCGCCCTGTTCCTGGCCGGCGGCGATTCCGCCTATATCACCGGCCAGGTGCTGTCAGTAAACGGCGGACTGTACATGTAGGGGGAATGTAACTACCTGGGAGCCTGAACAATTTGAGCTGTTGGCGTTTTTTGGCGGATTCATAATACTAAGCAGGAGGGTAACGAAATGGCAGCCACCGAAAACCTTGAAGAGAGAGTGAAAAAAATAATCATCGAGCAACTGGCCGTAGACCTAGCGGAAGTTACTCCGCAGGCCCAGTTTGTCCAGGACCTCGGCGCGGACTCCCTCGACACCGTGGAACTGGTGATGGCGCTCGAAGAAGAATTCGACATTGAAATTCCCGACGAAGACGCGGAAAAGATAAAAACCGTCGGCGAAGCCGTCCGCTACATCACGGAAAAATCCGGAAAGAAAGACTAGCCTGAAAAATGCAGTTGGAGTGGTATAATCGTTGGGCTAGATCGGATTATTTTATTCCGTCGTTCCGGCGAAAGCCGGAATCCAGGTCTCGTCGGAATCTGGACACCGGCTTTTGCCGGTGTGACGAACCAACTGCAACTTTCAAGATAGTCTTATAATTGCATGGGAATGTCTTCCCTCGAAGAAGTAATAGGATACAAATTCAGGGACAAGGAACTGCTGGAGGTGGCCCTCACCCACAAGTCGCACGCGACCGAGCGGGGCGTCCTCCGGCACAACGAGCGCCTGGAATTTCTGGGCGACAGCGTTCTGGGCCTGGTTGTATCCTGTTATCTTTTCCTTAAGAACCCCTCGGAGGACGAGGGGTTTCTTTCAAAAGGTAAATCCGCCATAGTCTCGCGGGCTAACCTTGCCCGTTGGGCGGAACTTATCAGGCTCGGGCATCATATAAACCTCGGCGCCGGGGAGCGCTTGAGCGGGGGCAGCAGGCGGCACAGCATACTGGCCAACACAATAGAAGCCGTGCTGGGCGCCGTCTATCTGGACGGCGGGCTTCCGTATGCGGAGAAATTAATCATCCCCTGGCTGGAAAATCAGCTTCCGGGAAAGCTGGACGTTGACCACAAGAGCATCCTGCAGGAAAGAACACAGAAAACCCACAAGCGCCCGCCCGATTACGAGCTCATGAGCGAAGCCGGCCCGGAGCACGAGAAATTTTTTACCATACGGGTATGCCTGGGCAAAAAGACGCTGGGACTGGGCTCCGGGAAAAACAAGAAGGAAGCCCAGCAGGCTGCGGCAAAAAACGCGCTGGATTATCTCGGCACCCACGAGGTTCATAAACATGAATATTGATAACTGCCTGAGCAGTTACATGTTCGCAATAAAAGATTTCGAAACATGCAAGCCTTTAAGCTGATACTGGTCAGACCCCGTAACCCCGACAATATCGGGGCCGCGGCCCGTGCCATGGCAAATTTCGGGCTGTCCGACCTCGCCCTGGTGGCTCCCTTCGCATCCGACTGGCAGGAGGCCGCAAATGTCTGGCGGCTCGAGGCCTCGGTCTCGGCGATAGACGCGATGGACGTTGTGAACTCCGCTAAAGTTTATAACACTATCCCTGAAGCCGCCAAAGACTGTTCGCTATTGCTCGGCACTTCGTCGCTGCACAGGTTAAAGCCCGGGCGCGACGTGATACTCCTGTCGGAAACCCTGGCCTATATTTCCGGGGCCCCCGGGAAAACCGGGATACTTTTCGGCTCGGAGAAAACCGGTCTTACCCTGGAGGAACTTTCTTTTTGCCGCGCTATAATAAACATTCCCACGCGCGAGAAACAGCCATCCATGAACCTGGGGCAGTCGGTGGCGGTGTTGGCGTATGAACTGGCCGCCCGGGGAAGCGTCCCGAAGCCGGCGGCGCAGAGGAAGGCGCACGAACCAAATTCCCCGGAAATAGAGCGCACAGTGCGGCTGATCTGCGCCAAACTCCAGGGTGAAGCCGGCCCCCACTGGGGAGGGGAAGCGCAGGTCCGAGCCATAAGACAGGGCCTTTTGGATGCCAGGCTTACCAAAGGCGCGATGAACGCCCTGAACCTGCTATTAGCCCCGCCCCCGGCTACAGGGTTGCGTTGCAATCAATCAGGTTGACGCAGACTAAAGGTAACTACTCAGGTAGCCAGAAGTCAGAATTCAGGAGTCAGAATGAGGATGTCGGCGGCCTATTCGCGGGCTATTCTGAATTCTGACTCCTGACTCCTGAATTCCGGCTACCTGCGTAGTTACGACTAAAGACTGAATGGGGTTACCGGAATTTTAGTTATGTAGTAAAATGTAACCGATGCGACAATACCTGGCTTTGTTTTTAACTACGGGGTTCGGATTGGCGGTTGCAGTCGCGATGTTGCTTCTTTCCGTACTATTCGGCCCCAAAAAGAAAACTCCCGTAAAACAGGAACCCTTTGAATGCGGTATGCCGCCCGCTATGGAATCGCGCGGCGCCGCCAGGGTAAATTTTTATCTTATCGCCGTGCTTTTTGTGATGTTTGACATAGAGATAGCTTTCCTCTACCCCTGGGCTGTATCCTTCAGAGAGCTCGGCCCGGGCGCTTTTTACGTCATGGGCGGTTTCCTGGCGGCGCTGGCGGCGGGCCTGCTCTATACAATAAAAAAAGGGGCCTTGGAATGGGATTAGAAACCGTTTTCGGGCGCTCCTTCCTTACCACCCGCCTTGATGAGGCCGTCAATTGGGGGCGGAAATATTCATTCTTCCAGTATCCCTTTGTGACCGCCTGCTGCGGAATGGAATATATGTCGGTTTTCGCTTCCGCCTACGACATAGCCCGGTTCGGCGCCGAATATCCGCGGTTTTCCCCGCGCCAGGCCGATGTGCTTTTCGTGGTGGGAACCGTCAACGAGAAGCTGGCTCCGGTTTTAAGGCGCGTTTACGATCAGATGTGCGAGCCCAAGTGGGTGGTTTCCTTCGGCGTCTGCGCCACTTCCGGCGGCTTCTACGACAATTACGCGACCGTACAGGGCATAGATAAGATTATCCCCGTGGATATTTATATACCGGGTTGCCCGCCGCGCCCTGAGGCCGTGCTGGACGCCCTGATAAAGCTGCAGGAAAAAGTTTCAAAAGAATCCGTGCTGGACCGCAAATACAAGTGACCAGCTACCTGTTGGAAACTTTTAAATCCAAATTCCCTGGCGACGTGCTGGAGACTCACGCATTTCGCGGCGACGAGACCGTGCTGCTGAAGAAAGAAGCGCTGTTGAAAGCGGCCGCTTTCCTTAAGGACGAGCTGGGCTTTGACTTCCTGATGGACCTTACCGCCGCCGACTACCTGCCGCGCGAGCCGCGCTTTGAGCTGGTCTGCCATTTCTATTCTTCAAAACATAATTATCGCCTGCGCTTGAAATGCCCCGTCACGGAAACGGACGCGCGCATAGATTCTCTCACCCCGCTGTGGGCGGGCGCCAATTGGCTTGAGCGTGAGGCGTACGACATGTACGGCATAAAATTCAACGGCCATCCCGATTTGCGCCGCATACTGCTCTACGACGGCTTTGAGGGCTACCCGCTGCGCAAGGACTACCCTCTGAAGAAAAGACAGCCGAGAATACCGCACAGGGAGTAGAAACGGCAACAGAAAGCAAGAGGGCCGCGAAAAGTAACGGGAAGTAAGAGGATGCAGGAGAAATGACGGAAACCAGGAAGATAGAGAATCAAAAAAACTGGAACCTGGAAACGCTTGAGGATGGGCGCATGGTTCTCAATATGGGCCCGTCGCACCCGGCTATGCACGGGATAGTGCGCGTTCTGCTGACCGTGCGGGGCGAGCGCGTCACGGATAGCGAGGTGGAAATAGGCTACCTGCACCGCGGCTTTGAAAAGACCTGCGAGAACGTCACCTATAATCAGTGCGTGCCTTACACCGACCGTCTCAACTATGTGTCGCCTTTTATAAACAACGTGGGCTATGCGCTGGCCGTAGAGAAACTGATGGGCATAGAAGCCCCGGTCCGCTGCCGGTACATCCGCGTGATAATGAGCGAGCTCTCGCGCTTAACCGACCACCTGACGTGCATAGGCGCCAATGCCATGGAGCTGGCCGCCTTTACCGTATATTTCTATCTCATCAACGCCCGCGAGGAACTGTACCGCCTGACCGACGCCGTAGCGGGAGGCCGCGTAACCCCTGCCTATACCCGCGTAGGCGGTCTTACCCGTGATCTTCCGCCGGATTTCAGGAGTATGACCGCCGGGGTGTTCAAGATTGTGCGCAAGAATATCTCCGACGCAGACAAGTTGCTTACCCGCAACCGCATTTTCTACGATCGCCTGCATAATACCGGCAGTATCTCAAAGGAAGATGCCGTCTCTCTTTCCTTCACGGGCCCGGCGCTGCGTTCCACCGGCGTACCGCTGGACGTACGCAAAGCCACGCCATACCTGGTCTACGACCGCTTTGATTTCGACATCCCGGTAGGCTCCAATGGGGACAACTACGACCGCTATCTGGTGCGCATGGAAGAAATGAAGCAGAGCATGCGCATAGTGGAGCAGGCCCTGGCGCAGTTGCCCGACGGACCCATCAACCACCCCGATTTCAACGTAATACTCCCGCCTAAGGAAGAAGTCTCCGACAACATAGAAGCCCTGATGGCCCATTTTAAGTTGACGTTCGAAGGCGTCAAGCCCCCAAAGGGAGAAGTTTACCAGGCCGTGGAAGGCGGCAACGGGGAAGTGGGTTTCTACATAGTCAGCGACGGCGGCGGCAATCCCTGGCGGGTGCGCGTACGCCCCCCGTGCTTCGCCCTTACCGGCGGGCTCTCGCAGATGATAAAAGGCGGCTACATAGCGGACATAGTCTCCACTTTCGGTCAGATCAACATGATAGGCGGGGAATTGGAACGCTGAGGGCAAAGGAAGACCGCGGAAAGCTACGGAAGATTAAGAATGGAATTCAAGTTAAGCGAAGAATTTAAAACCAAGGCCGACAAGATCTGTGTCAGATATCCGCGCAGGGACGCGGCGCTTATCCCGCTCCTGCTGGAAATACAGAAAGAAACCGGCTATATAGCGGAGGAGGGTATGGACGCGCTGGCCCTGTTTCTGGAACTGCCTTATTCCCGCGTTAAATCCGTAGCGACTTTTTACACTATGTTCAACAGGGAACCCGCCGGCAAATACCACCTGCAGGTCTGCCGCAACATCTCCTGCCATATGGCGGGGGCGGAGGGTCTGCTTGAACGTCTGCGCGCCAGACTTGGAATAGCCGAAGGGGAAACAACCAAAGACGGGCTGTTTACGCTCTCCTCCGTGGAATGCCTAGGAGCCTGCGGCTCCGCGCCCGTGATGCAGGTTAACGACGAGTATTTTGAGAACCTGACTGATCTAAAACTTGACTCCCTGCTGGAGGATTTAAGACTAGGAGGGAGGTAGAGCTAAAAATCCACACTCGCTTTACCTTTACCTGACGGCGTATAATGGAAAACATACTTCTGAAAGATAACGTCACCGACATAGAGGCGTATTTTGCAAGCGGCGGCTATAAGCCGCTTAAGAAGGCGCTCGGCCTTAAACCGGCGGATGTTATAGCTGAAGTTAAGAAATCCAATCTGCGCGGGCGCGGCGGCGCGGGCTTCCCCGCCGGGCTCAAGTGGTCTTTCATCCCCAGGGACGCCCAAGGTCCGCGCTACCTGGTCTGCAACGCGGACGAGGGCGAGCCCGGCACCTTCAAGGACAGGGAACTGATCCTGAAGAACCCGCACGCCCTGATAGAGGGGATGGCCATAGCCGCCTACGCCATAGGGGCCGGCCACGGCTATATTTATATCCGGGGCGAGTTTTCCGCTGAAGCCGGACTGCTGGACAAAGCCGTTGCCGCCGCGCGCGCAAAAGGTTTTCTTGGAAAAAATATTCTGGGCTCTGGATTTAATTTTGAGATTTTTACACACCGCGGCGCGGGCGCCTACATCTGCGGCGAGGAAACGGCCCTCCTAGAATCCCTGGAAGGTTTCAAAGGCCGGCCGCGTCTGAAACCGCCTTTCCCGGCGATAAAAGGCCTGTTCGGCTGCCCCACCGTAATAAACAATGTGGAAACGCTTGCCGCTGTACCCGCGATAATAGCGAATGGCGGGGACTGGTACGCCGCCATCGGGGACGGCAAAAGCACGGGCACAAAACTTTTCTGCGTCAGCGGGCCGGTGAACAAGCCGGGGGTTTATGAGCTGCCACTCGGAGTAACCTTCCGGGATTTGCTTGAAAAAAGTTGCGGCGGACTGAAACCCGGCAAAAAACTGAAAGCCGTCATCCCGGGCGGCTCTTCCACCCCTGTACTCACCGCTGAAGAAGCCTGGGCGGTAAAGCTGGATTACGAGTCGCTCGCGGAGGCGGGCTCCATGCTGGGCTCAGGGGCTGTCATAATCATAGACGAAAGCCAGTGCATGGTTAAACTGCTACAGGTGCTGGCCCGCTTCTATCACCACGAATCCTGCGGCCAATGCACTCCCTGCAGGGAAGGCTGCGGCTGGATAGAAAAAATTATAAACCGGTTTGAAGAAGGCAGCGCCGGGAAAAAAGATATAGACACCCTTTACTCCGTGGCCGATGGGATGCTGGGGCGCACGATCTGCCCGCTGGCCGACGCCATGGCCATGCCGGTGATGAGTTTTGTAAAAAAATTCCGCGGCGAATTTGAAGCGCACACGGAAGGGAGAACTTGCGCTAACCGCGCAAGTTAAGTCACCACCAGCCACTGGTTGTTTACAAATGCCTACGCTTACGATAGACGGGAAAAGCATAGAAGTAGAAAAAGGGACGACTCTCCTGGAGGCGGCCCAGCGGCTTGGCGTTTATATACCGCGCTATTGCTATCACCCGAAGCTTTCTGTTTCCGGCAACTGCCGCATGTGCCTGGTTGAAGTTGAAAAAGCCCCCAAGCTGGTCACCGCCTGCTCTACCGAAACCGCCGAGGGAATGGTGGCGCGCACTAGTTCGGATAAGGTAAAAACCGCCCGCCGGGACGTGCTGGAATACCTCCTTATAAACCATCCGTTGGACTGCCCGATCTGCGACCAGGCCGGAGAATGCGGCCTCCAGGATTATTACATGGAATACAGCCTGGCCAGAAGCCGCTTTAAGCCGGCTGACAAAATCCGCAGGGAAAAACGCCGCGCCGTAGGCCCCCACCTGGTGCTGGACAATGAGCGCTGCATCCTCTGCACCCGCTGCGTCCGCTTCTGTTCCGAGGTAACCAAAACTTCCGAGCTGGAAGTTATGGAGAGGTCCGACCATTCCTATATAGACCTGAAAGAGGGGAAGGCGCTGGACAACGGCTATTCGCTCAATATCGCGGATATCTGCCCCGTGGGCGCGTTCACCTCGCGGGACTTCCGCTTCAGGCAGCGCGTCTGGTTCCTGAAGAAGACTCCCACAATCTGCCTCGGCTGCGCCACAGGCTGTCTTATAGAAGCGCACCACAACGAAAACATTATCTACCGCTTGGTACCGCGTCCCAACCCGGAGACCAACACCTGGCTGTGCGACCACGGCCGCCTCACCTATAAGGCAGTCCGGGCGGACGACAGACTTACGAAAGGCGTAATAAAAAACGGGCTGATAGACTTTGAGCCGGCCCTGCGGGAAGCCGCCGTGTGCGCAGATGAGGCCCGCGGGGCCGTGGCCGTACTGGGCTCGCCCTGGCTTTCCGTGGAGGACAACGCCGCTCTCGCCCGCCTGGCAAAAGATGCGTTAAAAACCGAAAGCTATTGTTTTGATTTCAATTCAGAGCAGGGGATAAAAGACGGCATACTTATAAACAAGGACCCCGCTCCCAATGCCGTCGGGGCAAGGTTCGTGAAGACCGCCCACGGCGGAATTTCCCTGGAAGAACTCTCGCGCCGCATTACGTCCGGGCAGATAAAGGTACTGTTGGCAGAAGCGCGCGCAGCCGGTCTGATAAAAGACGCCCTGGAATCCGCCGGAATCCGTCTTATTATTTTCGCCGCCAACAGGAGGGAAATACCGGCAGGGACTTACGCCGCTCTCCCCTGCGCCTCTTACTTTGAGACGCCGGGAACTTTTGTGAACTACCAGGGTCTGCGCCGCCGCACTACGCCGTCGGTGCAGATGCCGGAAGGTGTAAAGCCGCTTTGGGTTGTGGTAAACAAACTGGCCGCCTGCAGCGGCGTATCGCTGCGGCTGGACTCGGCGGAAGACGCGCTGAAGGGTATAGATAAATGATGGAATTTTTTGAGGTCAACAAGGACATACTGCTCTTTACCGGCGCCGCCGGGATAAAAATGCTGGTATTCCTCGGCGCGGTCATGGGTTTTACCGCCCTGCTGACGCTGGCTGAGCGCAAGGTAAGCGCTCTTATGCAGGACCGCATCGGCCCCAACCGCGCCTCCGTCTTCGGTTTCGCGTTCAACGGTCTTTTTCAACCCGTAGCCGATGCGATAAAGATGATACTGAAGGAAGATTTCGTGCCGGGCCGGGCCGAAAAGCTGCTTTTCACGCTGGCGCCCTTCTTCGCGCTGGTCCCGGCGCTGGCGCTGTTTGCCGTAATACCCTTCGGCGACTATGTGATGGTTTCCGGCTACCGGCTGGAACTGCAGATAGCCGATCTTCCACTGGGACTTTTCTTCGTACTGGCCTTTTCGGGGCTGATCATCTACGGAGTCTTTCTGGGTGGTTGGGCCTCAAAAAATAATTTTGCGCTACTTGGCGCAATGCGGGGCGCGGCGCAGATGATTTCCTACGAGGTCGTGCTCGGGCTGACCCTCGTCGGGCTTATGATGATATACGGCTCCGCCGGCCTTCAGGACATGGTGCGCGCGCAGGGCAGGCTGCTGTCCGGTTTCATCCCGGCCTGGGGAATTATATATCAGCCCTTCGCCTTTATACTCTTTCTCACCGCCGCCATCGCAGGGAACAAGCGCACCCCGTTTGATTTGGTGGAGGGGGAGTCGGAAATAATCGGCTATTTCATGGAATACAGCTCCATGCGCTTTGCGGCTTTCATGTTCGCTGAGTTCCTGGAAATAGTTTTAATCTCCATGCTGCTGGCCACGCTGTTCTTCGGCGGCTGGCAGATACCTTACCTCTACGAGACCGGCTTCATGTTTCCCGGCGGAACGCAGTTGCAGCTTAACCACTATCTGGTCTCCGCCATGCAAACAGGCGCCTTCGCCGCCAAGACCGTCTTTTTTTCCTGGTTCATGCTGATAGTGCGCTGGACGCTGCCGCGCTTCCGCTTTGACCAGATGATGGGCCTGTGCTGGAAAGTCCTGCTTCCGCTGGCCCTGCTGAATATTCTGGCAACCGGCGCCGTGATGCTCGTTTTAGGTAAGATATGATAAGCGTAAAAAAAGTTAATAATAAGCCGCTGAACATGCTGGAGAGAATATACCTCTGGGAGATAGCCCGCGGCATATCGGTCACCACCCGCCATTTCTTTGTAAATCTTTTCAACCCCAAAGGCATACTCACAGTACAGTACCCCGAACAGATGATACCCCTGCCAAGCAACGCCCTGTTCCGTACCCGTCACCGCCTTAAAGTCCGCGCCGATGGCTCGCCCAAGTGCGTAGCCTGCTTTATGTGCCAGACCGCCTGTCCCGCCTACTGCATACGCATAGAGGCCGCGGAATATACGGAGAACACCGTAGAGAAATACCCAGCCGTTTTTGACATAGACCTCTCCCGCTGCGTTATGTGCGGGATGTGCGTAGAGGCCTGCCCCGAGGATGCCATAGCTATGGACACTGGAGAAATCCCCGGCGGCGCGGTCTCCCGGGGGGAACTCCTCATGACAAAAGAAAATCTGCTCCGGAACCTGCCGGGCGACACCTCGCGCGGCGCCGCCAACCGCCTTGCCAACGAATACTTAAAATCGCGGGGTGAAGGATGATACTCACCGCGACTGTCTATATTTTCGGCGGCCTGGCCGCCCTGGCCACGTTGCTGATGATCTTCCAGCGCGACCCCGTGAAAGCGGCCATGCTTATGCTGGCCGCGCTCCTTTCCACCGCCGGGCTTTACCTCGCTCTCAGCGCCCAGTTGCTGGCCGCCCTGCAGATAATACTCTACGCTGGCGCCATCATGACCCTTTTCATCGTGGCCCTCACGGCAACCCCCGCGGCCTGGCGCGACAAGCCCGCCCGGGGCGGTTTCACGAAAACGCTGGGTCTGGCGGCCGCCGCCATAATACTGACGGAACTGCTGAAGGTTTCAGCCGTGCTTAAAACCGTGATCTTTTCCCCCAAATTCACGGAAACCGGTACCCTGGACCTGGCCCGCGCCCTCTTCGGGCGCTTCGCCTTCCAGTTTGAGCTTCTATCGCTTGTAATCCTGGCGGGCATAGTTGCGGCTGTCGCGCTGACGTCAAAGAGGAGCGCCGCATGAGCGCCTATTCCCTCGCAGCCGTCGCCTTCGTACTGTTCTCGCTTGCGGCGGCGGGCTTCCTCGCCTGCGGCAGCCTTGTGCGCATGCTGATGTTCCTGGAGCTCATGCTCAACGCCGCGAACATAGCGCTGGTCGCTCTCGGCCCTGAAACAGTTTCGCAGGCTTACGCCGTGATGCTTTTTGCCATAGCCGCCGCCGAGGCCGGAGTGGGCCTTGCGCTGATAATAATGCTGGCTTCAGTTTTTAAAACGCTTGAAGCGAAAAACATCAGGGAGCTGAAGGGATAACCAGTGATCGGTAACCGGTTAGGATACCGCAGTTAAACGACATGGAAGGAAACTACTACCCGCTGCTGAAGTGGATACTCCTAGCCCCTCTGACCGGCTTTGCAATTAACGGCCTCCTAGGCAAAAGGTTCCTTGGGGAAAAAGCCGGCGGCATCATTGGCTCGCTGGCAATTTTCATCGCCTTCGTTTTCGCCGCCCTCGCGTTCTCAGATCTCCTGAATCTGCCCGTGGAGAACAGGCTGCTCAGGGACACGTTTTACAATTGGATCTCGGCCGGCGCTTTCAGCGTGGACGCGGCCTTCCGCTTTGATCCGCTCTCCGCGGTGATGGCGCTGATAGTCTCCGGTATCAGCTTCCTTATACACATTTATTCCATAGGCTATATGAAAGGCGATGCCGGTTATAACCGCTACTTCGCGTATCTCAACCTCTTCGTCTTTTTCATGCTGGCGCTGGTGCTGGCCGACAACCCGCTGGTCATGTTTGTGGGCTGGGAAGGCGTGGGCTTGTGTTCATACCTATTGATAGGCTTCTGGTACGAGGACCCCGAGAAGGCCTCGGCCGGGAAAAAAGCCTTTATAACCAACCGCGTGGGCGATGCCGGCTTCCTGCTGGGCCTTATGCTCTTGTCGGCCCTGCTGGCTGCCAACGGCGTCTTTTCCATGGACTTCGCCTCGCTTGAAAAGAATGCGCCGCTGCTGACTTCTATCACCGTGTTCGGCATGGGAGCGCCCACATTAATCTGCCTGCTGCTCTTCTTTGGCGCCACCGGCAAGTCGGCACAGTTTCCTCTCCATATCTGGCTGCCCGATGCCATGGCCGGGCCCACGCCGGTCTCGGCCCTGATCCACGCGGCCACCATGGTCACCGCCGGCGTATACATGCTGGCTCGTCTGCATTTTCTCTACGAGCTGGCCCCGGGAGCGCTGGAGGTAGTTATGCTCACCGGCTGCTTCACGGCTTTCTTCGCCGCCGTCATAGCCCTGCTGCAGAAGGATATAAAGAAAGTGCTGGCCTATTCCACCGTGAGCCAGCTTGGCTATATGTTCATGGCGGCCGGGGCGGGCGCTTTCTCGGCCTCCGTTTTCCATCTCGCGACCCACGCATCCTTCAAGGCCCTGCTCTTCCTCGGCGCGGGTTCGGTAATACATGGCATGAGCGGCGAACAGGACATGTTCAAGCTGGGGGGGCTGCGCAGGGAAATGCCGTTCACCTTCCTGCTGATGGCGACAGGATGGTTGGCTATAGCCGGTGTGCCGGGGCTTTCCGGCTTCTATTCCAAGGATCTGATACTTGAGAAAGTTTTCGTACACGGCGGCGGTTTTGTCTGGGGCGTCGGCGTGCTGACGGCCGGCCTTACCTCCTTCTACGCCACCCGCCTGTTCATCCTTACTTTCCTGCGCGGGAAGCGCGCCCATGTCCATGCGCACGAGTCGCCGCTTTCCATGACGCTGTCCATGACGGTACTGGGTCTGCTGGCGCTTGTCGGCGGTTTCCTGCTTAAGGACCGCCTGTTCATCTTCCTTGAGCCGGCGGCCGCGCACGCCGCGGAGTATAACCCTTCGGCGGTCCGTCTTATGATAATCTCCGTCGGCGCGGGGCTGTCCGGCATGGCAGCGGCCTTCCTGCTGACGCTGCCCAAGGCCGCTTCTTTCCTTAAGAATGTAATGCCCCGGCTGCACGGCCTGGCGTACCACAAGTTCTACGTGGACGAGATATACGGATTCGTTATCATAAAACCGTTGCGTTTTATCTCCGACAAGGCTCTCTTCCAACTGGTGGATGCGGGGTTGATAGACGGTTTACTGGTGAACGGTTCCGCCAGGGCCTCCTACGCCGTCGGGAAGACGCTGGCGAAGGCACAGAACGGGCGCCTGGATATTTATGCGCTGGTATTCGCCGCAGGCGTGGCGCTGATGCTTTACTGGATAATTTAATGGAATTTGTAACAAACCCTC
>CAZYFL010000039.1:0-12344 GCA_964646805.1 uncultured Elusimicrobiaceae bacterium
TCCGGACAAAATAGCCCCAGTCATTGTAAAGCTATTGCTGGGACACCACACTAGTTTCCAATCAGCTATTAAATCATCTTTATGAATTTCAATCCACGCTTGAACTAGCCTTAATTTTGCGGCCTTGAGACTTCCACCCAACACAAGTCCGCTTGGAATAGCAATCACCGCATTTTGATCTCCGTACTGGGCATGGATATGGGGAGCCTTATGTTTATCTCTGTCAAAATGAAACATGCGAACGATAATCCCGTAAAACATAGAGAGGACTGGCATAATATCTCCTTTTTTCTACTTCTATAAATATCAGATTTTCTTATTCGCTGAAAATTGGATTATTTCCTCCATGATGTCCGCTCAAGAATTCGGTCACGCACTTTTTCCCTTCTGTACTACAACATAATCATATAAAGTTTATGCGCTCCCAATAAACTGAAACTTTCAGGTTAGTGCGTCCCGAAGCGTAAAAATAATACAATATCTGCGTAGGCGCCGCCTGCCTGCAGGCGGACGCCCGTCAGACGGCCAATTAATGGTTATGAATACAGAAGAGATTTTGAGGGAAATAACGCGCGGCTCAATTGACATAATCAGCCGCGAAGAACTGGCTAAAAAACTGTCCTCAGGCAAAACACTCCGTGTAAAATTCGGCGCGGATCCAACCAGCCGGGATTTGCACCTCGGCCATAGCGTCGTTCTCTCAAAGCTGCGCCAGTTCCAGGATTTAGGCCACACCGTAGTGCTGATAATAGGCGATTTCACCGCACAGGTAGGCGATCCCTCCGGCCGCGATTCTACACGCCCCGTGCTGGACCATGATACCGTGGTCAATAATTCCAAAACCTACGCCGAGCAGGCCTTCAAGACGCTGGACGCGGGGAAAACAGAAATACGTTTTAACAGCGAATGGCTCAAGCCGTTCTTCGCCGGCCCGGCCGCCGGCGTTTCAGATTTCATAAACTCGGCCAAAAGCATCACCATTTCCCGCCTACTGGAGCGCGAAGACTTTCGCGCCAGGATGAGAGCCGAAACCCCCATCAGTCTGCTGGAAATATTATACACCTTGTTGCAGGGCTACGACTCCGTAGCCGTAAAGGCCGACATAGAACTGGGCGGACAGGACCAGATTTTTAACCTGCTGATGGGCAGGGATTTGCAGAAATTAAACGGACAGGAGCCGCAGGCGGTAATGACCATGCCGCTGCTGATAGGCACCGACGGTGAAAAGAAGATGTCCAAGTCCTACGGGAACTATGTGGCGCTCAACGACCCTCCCAACGAGATGTTCGGCAAGCTGATGTCGGTTTCCGACGCGCTGATGTACTCTTATTACGAAATGCTCACTTTTGAAGACCTCACGGCCGTTAAGGCGGAGCATCCGATGGAAGCCAAGAAAAAACTCGCCGGTCTTATAACCGCCCGCTACCACGGGAGCGAGCAGGCCCAGGCGGCCAGTGTGCATTTTGAGCAAGTTTTTTCCCGCAAGGAATTGCCGAAGGACATGGAGATTTTCCGTGCCGAAAAAGCCGGCAGGCTTTCCTATCTGCTGGTGGCCGCCGGTCTTGTCAAAGGGATGAACGAAGCGCGCCGGCTGATAGATCAGGGCGCGGTGCGGCTGGACGGCGAGAAGGTTTCCGGGGATATAATGTTTGAACCTAAAGACTGCGTACTACAGGTTGGGCGGCGCCAATTCCGCAAAATTGAGAAGTAAGGGGAGGTACATAATGCCGATAATGTTTAAGACAGCTCTTTTCTGCGCGTTCATTGCCGCCGGCGCTGCCGCCTCCGCCCAGGACGGAAAGATGAGCGAGCAGGATTACCTCCAGATGCAGCGACAGGCCATGAAATCCGGAAATTACAGCCAGTACCAGGCGCAGTCCTGGGATGCCCGGCTGAAAGTTGTCTCCGGTACTGTAATGGTGAAGACGGTGGCAGGCGACGAGTGGTCCAGGATCACCGGCGAAATGCCGCTGGACCCGAACGACGCGGTTAAAACTTCTGCGGACGGGATTGCCGAGGTTTATCTTGACGACAAGGGAGCTCTCATACTTGGGCGCAACACCGAGTTGGAAATTACCAACCTGGCGCAGGAAGACGCAATTTTCTCGCTTAACTTCGGTTCGCTGGTGGCAAAGATAAAGCATTTCCTCAACGAGAAGAACAAGCTGCAGGTGCGCACTCCGTCGGCAGTCTGCGCCGTAAGGGGCACCGAATTCGCCGTGGAGTATTCACAACCGGGTAAGGAAACCTCAGTGGCGGTTTTTGACGAGGGACGCGTGGCGGTAACCTATGCCGGCGACTCAGGCAAAGCAGTACAGGAATATCTGCTGGAAAAGAACACTGAAATTCACTTCAGCCCCGCGCAGAAGCGCTTCCGCGCTATCCAGCTTTCCCGCATGGGCAGACACCGCGGGGCCCTGGCGACAATGCGCGCCAGGCTTGCCGTCATGAAGGGTTGGAAGCCCAGGTCGCTTACAGGGCGTGATGATCTGCGCAGCCAGGCGCTTAAGCGCAATATTATACGCAAGCAACTGAAGGATGTGAATGTCAGACCCAAAACCGGAAGCGGCGCAAAAAAACGCGCTGCCGTCCGGGCTAAGGTCAAACACGGTAGCCGCCGGCAATGAAGAAATCACCGACTATAGCGGCCATTTTCTCCTTTTGCCTGCTTGTCCTGTCGCTTTATTTTTTCTGGCCGGGACGCCAGGTAAAGGTTTCAATTTCGGAGGGCAGCGGCGCCGGCAAGGTCGCCGTGGAGCTGAAGCGCGAAGGTGTGATAATAAGCGCCACCTGGTTCAGGCTGCTGGTGAAGGTTACAGGCGCCGGTAAGCGCATAATGCCGGGCGAATACACGTTGCGCGGGCGCATGTCGGCTGAAGAGGCTCTCTGGAAACTCACGCACAGCACCTATGTAAGCAGCATCCGGATTGTTATACCCGAGGGCTGGCGCATGGAACAGATAGCCGAGCGGCTTGAGGCCGGCGGCGTAACCCCGGCGATCCGGTTCCTTGCGCCGGCGCGCGCGCAGAAACTGGAGGGCTATCTTTTTCCCTCCACCTATCACCTTAAAAAAAATATGCCGCCGCAGGAAGTTATTAATTTGCTAAAATCTGAATTTGACAGGCAAATAGCGCCGCTGTTCTCTAAAGGTTTTCCGCAGGGTCTGGACGAGCGCAAGGCGCTGATTATAGCTTCTATAGTGGAGCGTGAGGCGGTGGACGACAGCGAGCGCCCGCTTATCGCGGCGGTTTATATAAACCGCTACCGCAAAGGGATGCCGCTTGAGGCGGATCCGACCACTCAGTACGCGCTGGGCTACTGGAAAAAAGCGCTTACCTACAAGGACTTGAAATTTAAGTCGCCTTACAACACTTACATGGTAAGCGGCCTGCCCCCCGGTCCCATCTGCAACCCGGGATACAGCTCAGTAGCCGCCGCATTGTCTCCGGCCAACCTGGACGCGCTGTATTTCGTGGCGGACAGGAAGGGAAAGCACATTTTTAACTCAAGTTTTGAAGATCACAGAAAAGCCAAACGCAGAGTTGAACAAGCCGCAAAAGGGAGTAACCGGTAACCAGTTAGTGGTTACATCCGCTAATGGGCGTGTAGCTCAGTTGGGAGAGCGCCTCGTTCGCAACGAGGAGGTCGCAGGTTCGATCCCTGTCACGTCCACCAGATTCAGGGTATAGGACGGAAAAGAGCAGGAAATTCCAGAACTCACCAACACAAGGGAACCAAATGGCCGCAGATTATTTTCCGCTTAAAGAAAAAACCCGCTACGAATATAAGTTTACCAGCACCGAATTTGAAGGCGAAGCCAGGGTTTATATAGACATTCTCGGGGTTAAGAGAAAAACCGGTAAGATTGTCGCCCAGGCCCGCATGATCTTTGAATTGCGCGACTCCCACACCACGGAATACACGATTGTGCGCGACGCCAGGTGGCTTACCACCGCCGACGGCGTTATCACGGGCGGTCGCCGCGAGTTTCCCTTCCCTGTTAAGGAAGGCGCAAAGTGGAACGAGTATGCCGACGCCAGCGAAGTGGTTTCCCTCTCCGACAAGGTTTCAATCAAAGCCGGCAAGTTCGCCAGGTGCATGAAAATAGTGACCATGCCGGCCGGCGGCGATGCCGGCAAATCAGTGCGGTATTACGCTCCGAACGTCGGTTATATCCTTGAGGAATACAACGGCGAAGGCAAGACCTGCGAGCTTGAACTCCTCGCCGTCTCCAAGGCGCCTGAAGAAAAGAAAAAAGGCAGGAAATAAGGATTTAAGGATTAAGAATCAAGGATTAAGGATTAAGATCTGCATATGACTTACCACTTAATCCTTACCACTTAATCCTTACTACTTATCACATGGCGCTTCCCACTATACGCGAATTGCTTAAAAGTCCCGACCCAAAATCCGGGGCTGTAGCTCGCGGCTGGATAAAAACCCGCCGCGACTCTAAAGTCATGTCTTTTGCGGAGCTCAACGACGGCTCCTGCCGCGAGAATCTGCAGGTCGTGTTCTCGCAGGAAAGCGGGAATTTTACGGAGATGCTTCCCTCGCTGGTGACCGGCGCGGCTGTTGAGATACAGGGCGATCTCGTCTTCTCCCCCGCCGCCGGGCAGAAGTACGAACTGCGGGCCCGGCAGGTTAAAGTTTACGGCGGTTGCGATCCTGAAAAATACCCGATACAGAAAAAAAAGGCTTCCGACGAATTCCTGCGCACTGTGGCCCATTTGCGCCCCCGCACCAACAAGTATGCGGCCATGCTGCGCATCCGCTCCGAGCTGGCCTACGCCGTGCACGCTTATTTCCGCGACAACGGATTTTTTTATGTGCATACCCCCATCCTTACCGCTTCCGACTGCGAAGGCGCGGGCCAGATGTTCACCGCCACAGCGATGGACCTTTCAAAGATAGGAGCGCTGCCTATGACCGACGACGGGGAGATTGATTTCTCAAAAGATCTTTTAGGCAAAAAAACCTACCTTACGGTTTCCGGCCAGCTGGAGGGAGAGAGCCTGGCGCTGGCGCTGGGCAGGATTTACACTTTCGGCCCCACTTTCAGGGCCGAGAACTCCAATACCTGCCGCCACTGCGCTGAATTCTGGCAGATAGAACCGGAGATGGCTTTTTACGGGCTGGACGACGACATGGAGCTGGCTGAGGACTTCATAAAGGCCATAACCAGGAGCGTGTTGGAGAAATGCCCTTCAGACCTTGAGCTGTTCGCGAAATTCGTTGAGCCGGCGCTGATGGACAACCTTCGCAATGTCACGGAGAGTAATTACGAGCGTCTGCCCTATACTGATGCCGTCAAACTCCTTGAGCCTGAGAATGCCCGTTTTGATGTAAAAGTCAGTTGGGGCGTAGACCTGGCTTCGGAGCATGAGCGCTTCCTGGTTGAGAACTATTTCAAAAAGCCCGTTATCCTCTACAACAAGCCCAGGGAAGCCGGGTCTTTTTATATGAAACTAAATGAGGACGGGCGCACGGTGCGCGGTATGGACGTGCTGATGCCCCGTATAGGCGAGCTTGTCGGCGGCAGCGAGCGCGAAAACCGCCTTGATGTGCTTGAGAGGAAGATGGCTGATTTTAATATGGACCCGCAGGCCTATTGGTGGTACCTGGACCTGCGCCGCTACGGCAGCGTGCCGCACTCCGGCTTCGGGATGGGCTTCGAGCGCATGATGATGCTGATAACCGGCATTTCCAACATCCGCGACGTGACCGCCTTCCCCCGTGTGCCCGGCTACGCTGAATTCTGACTTTCAACAGCCTCCGCGTAAAGACTGCCCGCCCTGTAGGAACTCCTTACCAGCGGTCCTGCCAGCACGGCCTTAAATCCGGCCGCCCTGGCCTTCTCCCCCCAGCAGGCGAATTCTTCTTCGGTGTAATATTTTTCCACGGCCGGTCGCTCTTTTGACGGGGCAAGATATTGGCCCAGCGTGAGCAGGTCGCAGCCGTGCGCGGCCAGGTCCCCCAAGGTCCTCAGCAGCTCTTCCGGCTTTTCCCCCAAGCCGAGCATAATGCCGGACTTGGTCAGGATGTCCGGCCTGAGTTTTTTTGAATTGGCGATTATCCGCAGGGAACGGTTGTAGTCAGCGCCGGCGCGAGCATCCGCGTATAGGCCGGAGACCGTCTCAAGGTTGTGCCCCAGCACGTCGGGGTTTGATTCCAGCACCGTTTCCAGCGCTTTAATGTCGCCCTGAAAGTCCGGTATAAGCGGTTCGGTTTTTATGTCGGGCGAGAGTTCTTTTATAAGACGGTTGGTTTCGGCAAAATGGGCCGCCCCCCCGTCAGGGAGATCGTCGCGTGTTGGCGAGGTGAAAACTGCGTATTTAAGCCCCCACTTTTTGCAGAGTTCGGCCGCGCGGCGCGGCTCTCCAGGGTCGGGCGGCAGGGGCATAGCTTTATTTACGGCGCAAAAACCGCAGCGTCGTGTGCAGACATTGCCGAGTATCAGAAAGGCGGCTTCCCCCCCGGAAAAGCAGCGCCCTTTGTTGGGGCAACGGGCCTCGTCGCAGACGGTGTGCAGCGCGCGCTTCGCCAGTTCAGCCGCTGTTTCGGCTGCGGCGGAGCCGCGCAGACCTGCCTTGTTCTTCCTAACTTCTTTGATTATCCAATCAGGATAAGGCATTTCCTCCAACCCTTATTCTGTAATTTTAAGGTGCAATTCCTTCAGCTGTTTCTCGTCTATGGGCGACGGAGCGTCGCTCATGAGGCAGGCCCCGCTGGTGGTCTTGGGGAAAGCTATCACGTCCCTGATGGAGTCCGTCCCGCAGATGAGGCCTATAAGCCTATCGTAACCTATGCCTATTCCGCCGTGCGGAGGCGCGCCTAAATCCAGGGAGTTCATTATCATACCGAAGCGCCGCTGCACCTGTTCTTTGTCGTAACCCATAAGGCCGAATATTTTTTCCTGCATGGCGCGGCTGTGGTTGCGCACCGAGCCGGAGCCCAACTCCACGCCGTTGAGCACCAAGTCGTACTGGCAGGAGAGCGCGCTGCCGGGGTCGGTGTCCAGTTTCCCTTCCTCACCGGGAAGCGGCGCGGTGAAAGGGTTGTGGGTAAATGTCCAGGTTCCGCTGCCGGCGTCTTTTTCCAGCAGCGGGAAATGCCGCACCCAGAGGAAGGCGCGTTTTTTTGCTTGCGCAGGTTTCAGGCGGGCGATTAGTTCGCTGCGGAGCGTTCCAAGAGAAGGAGCCGCCACCGCGGGCTTGTCGGCGGCTATGAATACAGCGTCGCCTTCGCTCACCGCCAGCAGGTCTTTAATGGCGGCAAGCTCCGCTTCCGCTATGAATTTGAGCGTCGGAGATTCAAATTTTCCCTCTTTGAAACGCAGCCAGATCAGGCCTTTGGCCCCGCGCGTCTTTACCAAATCCGTCAGTTTGTCCATGTCACCGCGGCTGAAGGCGGCGGCTTTTTCGCCTTTTATCGCGCGCACCACGCCGCCGCCGGCAAGGGCTTCGGAAAAAATCCTGAAGCCGGAGGTTTTGAAAATATCCGAGCAGTCCCGTATCTCAAGGGCATAGCGCAGGTCCGGCTTGTCGGAGCCGTATTTAAGCATCGCGTCGGAGTATTCCATCTCCGGGAAAGGCGCGGAAATCTCTTCGCCTATGTGGGAGAAGACGGCTTTCATCAGGCCTTCCACTACGCGGGCTATGTCCTGTTCGTCCACGAAGGACATCTCCAGGTCTATCTGGGTGTGCTCCGGCTGGCGGTCGGAGCGCAGCTCTTCATCGCGGAAGTTCCGGGCCAGTTGGAAGTAGCGGTCCATGCCGGACATCATCAGCACCTGTTTGAACTGTTGCGGGGACTGTGGGAGGGCGTAGAATTCGCCGGGGCTGTTGCGGGAGGGCACCACAAAGTCGCGCGCGCCTTCAGGGGTGGACCGGGTGAGCAGCGGAGTTTCTATTTCGTTGAAATCCAGGCCGTAGAGGTAGTTGCGCACAACCTGGGAAAGGCGGCTGCGCAGCGCCAGATTTTTTGCCATGCGGGGCCTGCGCAGGTCGAGAAAGCGGTATTTCAGGCGTGTCTCTTCGGAGACGCCGGCATGTTCGCTAAGTTCAAACGGGAGGGGTTGGGAGGGGTTGAGGATGGCTATTCCGGAGGCCTCTATTTCTATTTCGCCGGTGGGCATATCCTTATTCGCGTTGGAGCCGGGGCGCGGGGTTACTTTGCCTGTTATGTTCAGGACGTATTCGCTTTTGACTTCTTCCGCTGTTTTGAAGACGGGGCTTTCCGGCCTGGCTACTACCTGGGTTACGCCGTAGAGGTCGCGCAGGTTTATGAAGATGACGCCGCCGTGGTTGCGCTTTGCGTCGTTCCAACCGGCCAGGGTTACCGTCTGGCCGGCGTTAGCGGCGGTAAGTTCGCCACAGGTGTGGGTGCGAAGCGCGGTCTTTTTTGAAGTGCTGGCTGTTGTCATAGCTAAAGTAGGACTATTATACTAAAAGACGGCAATTGCGCGGCTGTTTGCGGAATTGCTGATCCAGAGAGGCGGTTAATTGACATTGTCTTAGGCCTATGTTAAAATTTTAGCCTAACCTAAAGCGTTAAAGTAAGTTTAAGTCAGAGGACACAATATGACGAAAGCGACGCAGATTAGCGCGAGCCTTGAAGACTACATAGAGGCTATTTTCCACATAGTCGCCGAGAAACAGGCCGCAAAACCCAGGGACTTGGCGGAAAAATTGAAAGTCGCCAATTCCTCCGTTACCGGCGCGCTCAAGATGCTGGCAGGGAAAGCCCTGATCAATTACGCTCCTTACGATATAATAACCCTTACTCCGGCCGGAAAAATGTACGCGCAGGATGTCGTGCGCCGCCACGAAGTCTTACGGAACTTCTTCGTCAATGTGTTTGCGGTTAATTTTAAGGAGTCTGATGAGGCAGCCTGCAGTATGGAACATTCCATCCCTGGAGCCATACTGGAGCGATTCATCCAGTTCGCAAAATTCATGGAGGTCTGCCCGCGTGGCGGAGAAAACTGGATCACCAGGTTCCGACAGCATTGTGAAAAGGGAGCGGATATAGACAACCGCGCGCTACACAGCGGAAAGAATAAAGGAGAAAATAAAATACACACGGTCAAACTCAATTCCGTGAGACCCGGAAAGCGGTCGGATGGTAAAACCCTCCGTGGTCGGTAGCGCCGGGCGACGCATGCTTGAAATGGGCGTGACCCCATGTGCCATAGTGGAAGTAGGGCGCGTGGTCCCGCTAATCCAAAAGCTGCTTTATGCGGGAGGGGGCGTCGGGGAGCGGGACGGTTTTCTGTTCGCCGGGCTCTTTAAGCGGTTTTATGGCGCAGGCGCCGGCTTTGAGCTCGTCTTCGCCTATTATCATGGCGAAAGAAGCCCCGCTTTTGCCGGCTGAGCGCATCTGGGATTTGAGGCTAAGCTCGAAATTGGAAAAATCGGAGCTTATGTCCGCTGCGCGCAGGGCCGTCATCAGAGCGAAGGCTTTGTCCCCCGCCTCTTTTGAGGCGGCGACAATAAATGTTTTGGGAGCGTTATCCGGGGCGGGTTTGTCTTTGAGCAGCATGGCCACGCGGTCCACACCCATGGCCCAGCCTATGGCCGGAGCAACCGGGCCGCCCATGGATTTTATCAGGTCGTCGTAGCGGCCGCCGGCGGCCACCGAATCCTGACTGCCAAGCGCGGTGGTTTTAATTTCAAAAACTGTACGGGTGTAATAGTCCAGGCCGCGCACCAGGCCTGCGTTCACCTTGTGGGTTACTCCGGTTATCTTCAACAGTTCCCGCATGCGTCCGAAGTGCCCGGCACAGGCGGGGCAGAGGGAAATTTTTGGGGCCTTTTCGGTCAGCGCGGGGCCGTCTATTTTGCAGTCAAGGGCTCTCAGCGGGTTGCGCTCTATCCTGCCCTTGCAGGGCTCGCAGAGGGCGGCGGAATTTAGCAGCAGGAAACCCAGCAGGGTTTCGCGGTAGGTTTTGCGGCATTCGGCGCAGCCCAGCGAGTTCAGCTCCACCGAGCAACCCTCCACGCCGGCCTTTTCAAGCAGACGCACCAGCATTAAGATGCTCTCGGCGTCGGCGGCAGGAGACGGGTTGCCTATGCATTCCGCGCCTATCTGCGTGAACTCGCGGTAGCGGCCCGCCTGGGGGCGCTCAGCCCTAAACATGCTGCCTATGTAGAAGTACTTGCCGTTGCGTCCGATCTGGCCCAGGTTGTGTTCTATGTAGGCGCGCACCACTCCGGGGGTGCCTTCAGGGCGCACGGCGACTTCGCGGCCTCCGCCGTCGGTGAAGGCGTACATCTGCTTCTCCACTATGTCGGTGGTGTCGCCGGTGGACTTTATAAAAAGTTCTTTCTTTTCTATCGTGGGGATGCGCAGTTCCTGGTAACCGTACAGGCCGAACACTTCCCTCGCGGCGGCTTCAACGCGCGTGAACAGGTCCGACTCGGGGGGTAGCAGGTCGCGGAAGCCGCGCAGGGAGTTTATCATGCGGACGTTAATTTGTTTTGCCGGCAATGGAATGTAGCCGTGCAGAGTTCAGGATGATGAGTTCGCCGCGGTGGTAGTCAATGACGCCGCTGCGCTTGAGCGTACTTATGGCGCGGCACACCGGTACGCGGGTAGTCCCAAGGTACTGCGCCAGCTCATTCTGGTTTATGGCCATCTTAACCGGTTTGGAGTGCTTGTCCCTGGATAGTTCCAGTATGGCATCCGCCAGCCGGCCCAGGATGTTGTGGAACAGCATGGACTCCACGTCCTTGTTAGCCTTGTTGAGCCGATCGGTCAGGGTGTGGAGCAACTTGAGCGTGAAGTCCGGGTTCCTGAGTATCAGCTTCTTAAAATCCCTTCTTGGGATAACAAACAGCTCGCTGTTCTCGGCGGCCTGGGCCGAGGCCGAGCGGGTTTTTCCGCCCAGCAGGGACATCTCGCCGAAGAAATCTCCTTTCTTCAAGAAGGCGAAAGTCTTTTTTTTATCGTAGCCCACCGAGGTGAATATCTTAATGCGGCCCAATTTGACCACGAAGAACTGGTTACCGAGGTCTTCCTTGGCGAAGACCATCTGGCCGGCGGCATACTTTTTCACCCCGGCTATGGCAAGCACCTTGTTAAGTTCTGTATTGTTCAGGCCGCTGAAAAAAGAGACCTGCTTCAAAATAGTGGATACCATTTATTTTTTCTCCTCACCGATCATTACGGCCGGGGCTGTGATGGAAATCAGCATGGTCTTTTTAGGCCCCTATTTTTGCCGCTGAAACCGCTATCTTACGATTATATAAATTTTTGGACAGACCATCGGGCATGCCCGTTCGTCGCGCCTGCCTGCCGGCAGGGACTCCGCTCAAGGCCATGCCGTATCAGGGCCTCCGGCCATCAGACGGCCAAATCCGAGACCGAGACCTGAATGCCCAGGCAGCCCATGGGCACTTGTGCTCATGACGCGGGTAAAAATCCATGTTAACCTATACCTGCGGGGAAATTTCTACAGGAGGTTTTAGAAATGAAGAAAATAATCGCAGTTGCGGCGCTGGTTCTGGCGCCTGGGATAGCGGCAACGGAGGAGAGCGCGGAACTGAACAGTCTCAATAAGGCCGACGTGGCGGCTGTGGAGACCGTGGCCGCAGGGGATCTGTTTCCGGCCAAGATCATGAAGATAGTGGGCGGCCTTGATGCCGTCCACGGAGAATTCCCGTTCATAGTTTCCCTGCAGAGCCCGGGGGGCCATTTCTGCGGCGGCTCCCTTATCAGAAAAAACTGGGTACTTACCGCCGGGCACTGCGTAAGAGACGGAGTAAAATATGTGGTTATCACCGGCCTTTACGACCAGAAGCAACAGGCGGGAACCGAGAGTTTTCCCACAACAGAGGTTATCCACCATCCCAACAGGGTCAACAGGGACTACGATTTCGCCCTGCTGCGACTGGACGGAGAGTCCAAATTTTCCCCCGTCTCCCTGAACCGCAGGGAACTGAGCGGCAAGGCGGACCTGGTTACCGCCGGCTGGGGAGATATCGCTGAAACCGGCGGGGCGGTGGACCTGCTGCAGAAAGTGACGGTGCCGCTGGTCTCCGCAGAGCGGTGCTCCGTTGCTTATCCGGGCCAGATCACGGACCGGATGATCTGCGCCGGTTTTGACGAGGGCGGCAAGGATTCCTGCCAGGGAGATAGCGGCGGCCCGCTGTTGCTGGGTTCCGGCGCGGAAACGACTCTTGTAGGCGTGGTGAGCTGGGGCGAAGGCTGCGCCAGGCCCAATAAGTACGGAGTCTACGCCAAAGTGAATTCGGTTCTGGACTGGATAGACGCGATAGCTAAGTAGTCGTAACTACTCAGGTAGATAGAATTCAGAATTCAGGAGTCAGAATGAAGATGCC
>CAZYFL010000040.1:0-12286 GCA_964646805.1 uncultured Elusimicrobiaceae bacterium
TCGCAGGCTATTCTGAATTCTGACTCCTGAATTCTGTCTACCTGAGTAGTTACCTGAATTTCCCCGCAGTCAAGAATATTTTTTATATCATTACATCAGCGCATCCCTTTATGAGGAGAACAATATATGCAATTTGACACGCTGAGTTTTATAGATGAGGAAATTGCCGCTCTTAAAGAAGAGAACCGCTTTATCAAGCCCCGCGTACTTGAGTCCGCGCAGGAACCAGTCTCCGTCATAGACGGGAAGAAAGTGGTAAACCTCGCCTCCAACAATTATCTCGCGCTGGCCAATAACCCCAGGGTGAAAAAGGCCGCCATAGAAGCTGTGGAAAAGTACGGCGTCGGGTCAGCCGCGGTCCGCACCATCATCGGCACCATGTCTATACACGAGGAACTGGAAAAAAGATTCGCGGAATTCAAGCACGCGGAGGCCTCCATCCTCTTCCAGTCCGGCTTCACCTCCAACGTGGCCGTCTGCCAGTCGCTGATGTCGAGCGAAACGGACCTGCTTATCTCCGACGAGCTCAACCACGCCTCTATCATAGATGGGGCGCGCCTTGCCAGGTCCCCGCGCAGAATTTACCGCCACAAGGACATAAAACACCTGACCGGGATACTTGAAACCCCGGAGGCTAGGAAGGCTCGCCGCAAGATGGTGGTAACCGACGGAGTGTTTTCAATGGACGGGGATATAGCGAACCTCGACGAGATTGTGGCGGTCTCGCACAAATACGGGGCATTCGTGATGGTGGACGACGCGCATGCTAGCGGCGTGATAGGACAGGAGGGTCGCGGGACGGTCAGCCACTTCGGCCTGGACGGCAAGGTGGAAATACAGATAGGGACGCTTTCAAAGGCTTTCGCCGCTGTGGGCGGCTACGCGGCCACCACGCAGAGCCTGCGCGATTATCTGGGTTCGGTGGCTCGCCCCTTCCTTTTCTCCAGCTCACAGCCGCCGTCGGTAGCCGCCACCTGCATAGCAGTGCTTGACATATTGTTTAACGAGCCGGAGCATCTCAAACGCCTCTGGGACAATACAGCTTTCCTAAAGGAGGAGCTCAGGAAGGCGGGTTTCAACACAGGGGCTTCGGTAACGCCTATCACCCCCATAATGGTGGGCGACGCCGCTAGGGCGGTGAACTTCTCAAAGCGGCTTTTTGAAGAAGGCGTCTTTGCCCTTTCCATAGGCTTCCCCACGGTGCCCAAAGGCAAGGAGCGCCTGCGCACAATAGTCACCGCAGGCCACACCGTGAAAGATCTGGAATTTGCCGTTGAGAAATTCAGGAAAGTCGGCAAAGAGCTGAACGTAATTTGAAGGATTAAGAGGGGACACTTCTGTCCTTTAGTCTGCTCTCACCTACTGCGTCAGGAAAAGATCTTTGGTAACGTTGTAGCGGCCGGAAAGCCAGCTTATGACCTCGCGCGCGACCTGGGCGGTATCGTTTTCATGCGATTCCAGAAAGCCGGCGTAGTCGTCTTTTAAAGCCTCTTTCTCTTCATCGGTAAGCGCATCCAGCCCACTGTCCATGAAAGCCGGCAAATCCCTCTCCAGCAAGAGCGTCATTTCACGACAGGTAACCATGTCGGCGGCTTTCCTGAAAGCCTTGTCAGGGTTGTACGCCGCACCCTGCTCATAGCCGGCCTTCAGCGTGAGCAGGACTATCTTTGAAAGCGCCGCCTGGTTCATGGGGTTGACGGCATGCCCCGCCAGCCAACTGCCGATTTCGGCGGGACGGCCGGTCACGGGCCGCAGGTGCAGGAACTTGCACATGCGCGGCCCATCGTTAACGGGATAATTGTCCCACAGGAAAGGCTTACGTCCCAGTTTTTCGGAGGTCGCTTGCAGGTGTTCCGCGCTGTAAGACTTTGAGCAGACCCGCTCCCCGGTCCAGAACATGCTGACTTTCTTATCCAGCTCTTTCCCCAGTTTTTCCAGATAGCCCTCCGGCATTTCGCCGGAAAGTTTTTCCAGCGCCGGGTCCGCAGAATAATAAGTAGGACAAAAAACGAACTGCTTTGCATTGGAGCGCGCGGCCATCCAGTTGATTATCTCTATCTGCCGCTCCGCCAGGCCGGGCAAATCACCTTTCATATCATCCATCAGTATGCCGAGCTTGTCCACCCTTATGCGATTGAATACGTCCAGGCGGTGTTGTAGCAGCTTCTTGACCTCCAGGTCAAACGGAGAGAGATAAATCTCGTAAGGGCTGAATCCCACGCCGAACTCCAGGCCCGCGGAGCGGCACTGCCCGGCCAGCCTGGCGAGTTTTTCCTCCAGGCTTACAGGGAAAGGCTCACGCCATTTCCTGCGCAGATAACCGTCGGCCTTGGGCGCATAAATGTAGAAAGAAAAACCGTGCTTTTTCAGGAAGCCGGCATAATCTACCCTTTCCCCCCAGCTCCACGGCTCGCCGTAAAAACCCTCTATAACGCCCAGTTTAGTGTTCATAATCTTCTGGTTTCCCCGTATACTGCCGCTCTTCTCCAGATTTTTATCTGCGCACAACCGTTATGCCGTCATATTCAAGCCACTCAAGCGAAAGAGGGCTTACGATTGAGTTGGCGGGAACCTGAACGGTTTTAGAGCCGGGTTTATAAATCCGGCGGAGTTCCCAGTCGCTGAGAAAGACTTTCTTTTTAATTTCGGCAACTTTTTTCATAACAGGCGTCCCCCCCCCAGGTTCACGGGAGAGGTGCTGCATTATAAGGTCTTCAACAGCGCCCTTGGTAAGCATAAATCTACAAAGGCCAAAGGATGAAGGCTTAAGGATAAAGAGAATATGTTCCCTTTGCTGTCCTTTAGCCTTTGTCCTTAAGCCCTTAGCCTTTCGGCCTACCCGACCTTCACCGAGATCTTCGCCAGATACTTATCCAGATCGTCGGAGGGGCGCGGTATGACGTGCATCCCGACCAGCTCCCCTGCCTTCTGAGCGGCTGCGGCTCCGGCTTCCACGGCGGCGCGCACAGCGCCCACTTCACCCGCGCACAGAGTGGTGACGTAGCCAGAGCCTATTTTCTCGTAGCCGAGCAGGCGCACCTTAGCGGCCTTCGACATGGCATCAGAGGCCTCTATCATGCCTATGAAACCCTTGGTCTCTATCATTCCCAACGCTTCTTTCGGTTCTGACATAATGGCTCCTTTATTAGCAGTCTGCTGAAAAACCCTTACCGAAGGTATTTTGAGCGGATTCCGAACCGAGCCGAAGCGCCGCGAAACGAGCAGGCTCTACGGAACCTGTAAGTTGGCCGTCTGATGGGCATAGCCCCTGATACGGCGCTGGCATAGCCTTGAGCGGCGCAAAGGCGCAGGCCAAAAACGGCCAAAAGACCCCGAGAAAGGGGGTTTTTCAGCAGACTGTTAGTCAGTCGTCTTCCGCCTCGGATACAGTGAGTCCTCGGACAAAATTCTCTAACGACACAGTAGCGAGTTTCTTCTTCAAAAAAGCAGGCAATTCCATCGGCTTACAATTCACAATATCAGATTTATATTCAAACTTGGTTGAAAGCCATTGCGCCAATGCTATAGGCCAGTAGCTCATGCTCATCTGAATCACTTTTGCCCCTGCACGCTTAGCTTGTTCCTCTAATCCCGAATCCTCACCTACTCGATCAACAATAATACATGTCGCAGAGTGATATGTTTGTTTATTGACTTCTAAATTACGTTCAAAACGTGAGACTTTATCTTTTGTAATTTCCGGATTCCCGCGACCAATAAATCCTAAATCAAAACGGATAGCTTGTCCTGGAACAATTAAAAGGGTTGCATCAGCTTCGCGCTCGCCAATTTTACTTGAGAGCCAAAACACCTTTGAAGTTTTCTTTGGCGGATAATTGGTTTGCTCAAACCCTAAAGCTGCCAGAACACTACCCAAAACCAGTCTTTCAAAAAGTTTTCCGTAGGTGCTTTTTTCTGAACCGCGAATTGCAAGAGTTTGGCTACCAATTGTGCAAAACAAGCTCAACATATCGTGCCAATCCAAAACAGACTCCTTCCCATTGGTATATTTAACACAGCATTGCAATTTACCTGAATCTTTTTCGGTCTCTGTGGTTAACTGTTTCAAATTTGCGGCAAAAGATTCTGTATATTTTTTAAGTTGCTTCTTATCATCACGGAGAACATTTTGGACACCTTTTCCAGTCAACCCAATCATCCACTTACAGAGTTCTTTTTCGGATTTTGAGGCCCGACTAATAATTGTTTCAAAAGCCATTTGCGGAATTGTGCGTCCAAAATCTTTAACCGCTTGCAATCCAGACAAATAAACCATGAATGTGGCAGCGTTTAGTTTCCCAAGTCGCAGGCGAGTCAAATGTTCTGTGGATGTGCGAAGATTGTTTCCGCAAAGCACATCAACAACAACTTGCCTAACATTTTCTTCTCCCGCCCGCTTAATAAAATTCACACCTTTGCTTTCAAGCAAAGCGCCAAAGTTCTGTGGGAGTAAATCGGTAAGATTGATGGTGGTGGATTTCATTATAATAAAACAGATGAGGTGTCTGGAGGTTGGCAGCCAACGAAGAGAACAGCTTTCGTGGCCGCGCCCAACCAATCCGGCATCTCTCGTTTAATGATATTAAGGTATTTCGGTTCGTTTTCTATGAGCACAAAACGACGGCTCTGGGCGGCGGCAGCACGCCCCACTGTTCCTGTCCCCGCAAACGGGTCTAAAACAACATCATTCTTGAAAGAATAGTATCTGACAACTCTTTTAGCCAACTCTATTGGAAACACCGCCGGATGTTCTGAATGAAACGCTGGATGGATACGCCACAGATTAGTTGTATCGTATTCCCCAGTGATTTTCGAGTCCTTCACCGCTTGTTGGTCAGGGTGAGTCCGAATGTTCCAATCGATCAGTTTGTCCGTGTGCTTGCGGTAAACCAAAACATATTCCGTAACGGGCACAGCTTTATATTGGAGCGGTTGCCGGTCTGCGGCAAAACGGCGTCCGCGTCCAGTAGCCCAACCCGCACCTTCTGGCTTCACCCAATGGATGTCGTCAATAAAATCGAAACCTTCTTCAAAGAAGATTCTGTGCATGTCGAAAGGGACAGCTATGCGCGTGGATGCTTCGTTGCGGCTAGCTCTCCGAATCAAGACAGGTGAAACATTCATCACAAAGAAACGACCCTCGCCCAAAACTCGGTGGCAATTATGAATAATCCGACGCATTTTTAACAAATAACTTTCGTAAGAAAGGTAGTCCTCGTATTCTGGGCGTGCGTTGTAATAGGGCGGCGAGGTGAATATCAAATCCACCGATTGCGAAGGCATGTCCAATAAAACCTGCTCGCTATCTCCGAGAATCACGGTGTTGCGAACAAACGAACCCAAGCTTTGCGTAGCATTACTGCTTCCGTTCCGCGATAGTTTCTCTGCTTCCTTTCGGCCAAGCAACCGGGCTTCTAAAACATCAGACGCGGTCGTTTCGCTGGCAGAGACCAGCGACGTATAAGCATCAATGACAACTTCGCCGATTCTTTCTTTTGTCCCCGACTTCACTAAGGGAACGCGCCAAATGTGATAGCGGTCATCTACTTCTGGCAATCCGAAACCAACAGCGTTTTCCAAACCGAATGTTTTCAACCAGCCCGTAGCAATGCTTTTGGCGCCACTGACAAACTTAACCACATATTTTCTGGATGCGGCTACTGTTGAAACCCGCCGTTTTCTTGGCGCTTCGACATCTAATTTCAAAGGGTTTCCACCTTTAGTGGTTTTTGTTCTAGTTAGAGTTTTGAGCATATCTACATTATAACTAATTGGGAAAAAGTCTTCCTGTAAAAGTTTTTCCCTTAAATAAGAATGTAGCCCTCTTATACGGTGATACATAATTCCCCCTAGCTTTTATAAATAGCATAGCAGACCAACGCGACAGCGTAGTGTCGGGTTGAAAAAGTTTGTTTTTCTGATTTTTACGTGATTACGGCAGGTTTTGGTTTTTTCAGCAGACTGCTAATACTGTCCCTTCGCGGTTTCACCGCCGGAAATTATGGCTATGCTGGCGCTGGTGCCCAGGCGGTTAGCGCCGGCCTTTATCATGGTCTCGGCGATCCCGGCATCCTTGATGCCGCCGGAAGCCTTCACGCCCATCTCAGGACCCACGGTCTCGCGCATCAGGGCCACGTCCTCGGGCGTGGCGCCGCCTGAGCCGAAGCCGGTGGAAGTCTTCACGAAGTCGGCTTGGGCAGCCTTAGACATGCGGCACGCGCGGATCTTCTCGTCCTTCGTCAGGTACGAGGTTTCAAGAATAACCTTGAGCAGCTTACCGCGGGTAGCCTCGCGCACGGCCTTTATATCGTCAAGCGCCAGTTGGTCGTTGCCGGACTTCAGCGCGCCGATATTTATAACCATATCTATCTCTTCGGCGCCGTTGGCTATAGCGTCGCGAGCCTCTATAGCCTTTACGGTGGGCGTAGTGGAGCCCAGAGGGAAACCGATAACAGTGCAGACCTTGACGGTTGAACCGCGTAACAGCCGCGCGGCCATAGCCACATACCCCGGGTTCACGCAGACCGAGGCAAAACGGTATTTACGGGCTTCCTCGCAGAGCTTGCCTATCTCTTCCTGCGTGGCGTTGGCCTTAAGCAGGGTGTGGTCTATCATGCCGGCTATGGAAACGCTGGCCTCGTTGGGATTACAGAAACCGACGCGGTCCACTCTCACTTTTACCTGCTGCACGGTGTAGTTGGTAAGAGGGTTGCAACTCTGGCAGGAGGAGCTGCAGGTGTTCTCCTCAAGACGGCAGTCGCCCTGGCCGGAACCGGCCTTAGCCAAAGACGCTGCGGGCTTGTCTGTCCCGCCGGAATTCCCGGCCGGATTTACCAGCGCGCGTCGGAAAACCTTGCCGGCGGAGCCTATGGGCACGGAATCCCCAAGTGTTTGCCGCTGGAACTCCGGCGCTTTTTCCCTTAAAATCCTGGTTACTTCTACCGCTATCTTCTTTATCTCTTCGTCGTTCATGTCTTTCCCTTTCCTGTAATGTGAACAGTATCCACTATCCCCGCTATTACGGTGCGCACCGGCGCCCTGGAGTTCTTTAAGATCTTCCTGGCAGAGCCGCCCTCGTCAATTATCAGCACAGTGTCGCCCGTTCCCGCGCCCTGGTTGCCGTCCAGGGCCAGCGTGGCCTCGCCTACAAGTTTATTGTCGTCCATGGGATCCACGGTTTTAACCAGCAGCATGGTCGCGCCCTTAAGTCCCGGGTGCTTGCGCGTGGCCCACACATTGCCGATAACTTTTGCTATGAACATAACTTGCCGTCTATGATGCCGACTATTGCCGCGTCTACCGGCGGGAGCGGCGTACCGACCGCCGTTTCCCCCTCCCAGCCCTCAAAGGCCAGTATTGCCTCGCGCGCGGCCACAAAAAAAACCGTTTCCCCCGCTCCCGCACCCACGGTATCACCGGCTACAAGAGGGTCGCCTGAGGGCTTATCGGTTTCCCAGTCCAGGGGTTGTATTAGAAGCAGGGTTTTACTTTCCATGCCGCAGCACTGGCGTGAGCAGAAAACCCGTCCTATAACCTTTGCCTGTTTCATTTTAATCAGCAGCAGCGCTGTTCTATCGCCGTTATCTTGTCCAGGCGTTTCTGATACCTGCCGCCTTCAAAGGGGGTATTAAGCCAGACCTTCAGCATTTCCTGCAAGGCAAGTTCCCCGTGCGTCTTGCCTCCAAGACAAAGAACATTGCAATCCTCGTGAGCGGCAGCGAAGCGCGCGGAAATAATATCGTAGGCTGCCACGGCGCGTATGCCGCGCACCTTGTTGGCGGCCAGCGGCATGGCGCCGTTGAAACCGTCCACAAGCACGGCCCGGTCAAACTCTTTTTTGCGCACGGCCTCGCTGACCAGCAGGGCTATGTCAGGGAAATCCACCGGCTCGGTGGAGTAGCAACCAAAATCCATAACATCGTGGCCAAGGCCCTGGAGGAATTTTTTAAGCTTTTCCTTGGCTTCAAAACCCGCGTGGTCAGCGCCTATAACAAGTCTCATAAAAAAGCTCCTTGTTTACACTACGCTAAGATATCGCCCCAGCGATATCTTTATGCGCATTCGGTATTACTATCCGGCTCACCACAGCGTCTTCGCCTATGGCCTTTACTCCGGCCGCTACGGCGGTGCGCACCGCGCCCGGCTCGCCGATCACGGTGAAATAGCCCTTGCCGCCTATACCTCTGCCGGTGTTCACTTCCGCTACGTGGACGAAGGCTGATTTGGCGGCCGCGTCGGCGGCGAACAGGGCGGGCAGAGCCTCTTTTGTTTCCACGATGCCCACGGCCTCTATCTTGTCCGCCTTCACCTTCTTATTAAGGGCGGCCAGCGCGCCGCTGTGCACGTTGCGTATAATGCGGCTCTCTATAACGGTGTTGCCGGCGATTTCAGCGCCTTTGGCAAGCGAGGATTCCACATCGCCCACGGGACCGGAGATGATTATTATATATTTCCCTCTGGAAATAGCCTGGTGCACCTCAGGTTTTACCCCCGCGGCCTTGCACATGGCATCCAAGGCTTCAATACCCTTTGCGATAGAGGAAGTTTCAACGAGTCCCAACGCTATATTTGCCTGCATAAATTTTCTCCTGTGTTCCCTTAATCCGTTAATCCTTAATCCTTAATCCTTATCTTCACGCTATCCTGAAGTCTCCGACTACGCTGCACTGAAGCGGCCGCACGAAATGGCTGGTCTTTGTTATACCGTCGCCGGTGGGCGTACCTATGGACATGGAAGCGTAGCCCTCGCCCATGCCGAGGCCGTTCAGCGTGCAGCCGTTCTTAACAAAGATGGAGCAGGCCATGCGGCGGCCCATTTTCGTCATGTTTTTCACATTTGTAGAGTACATGCCGGCCGTGTGGTGGTTTTCCCCCTCAACGAAATAAGCCAGCTCTATCGCGGCATCGATATCGCGCGCCGTGGTAACCGGCAATACGGGCATAAGCTGCTCGCTGACTACAAAGGGATGATCGTTAGGGACTTCCGCCCAGATAACCCGTATCTCATCGGAAAGGTTAAGGCCTATGGACCTGGCGATTACCGACGGATTTTTACCTATAAAGTCCCTGTTAACCCTGGGCTCCCGGCCCGCCTCAAGTATGGCGAGCTTTGAAAGCCGGTCCATCTGCGCGCCGGTCAGTTCGTATGCGCGGGAGTCCCTGCGCATGGCTTCAAGGAAGCGGGCGCGGGCGGCCTCCAGCACTATAACTTCCTTCTCGGCAATGCATAGCAGATTATTGTCAAAACCACAGCCGGTTATTATTTCAGAGGCGCAGTGAGGGAATACCGCGGTCTCGTCCACCACTACGGGCGGGTTGCCCGGCCCGGCGGCTATGGTCTTGCAGGCCTTGCCGGCTGTCATCGCCACTTTAACTATGACTGGACCGCCGGTAACTATGTTCATGCTGCCCCTGGGATGACACAAAAGCTGTTTGGTGGCTTCCTGGGTTGGCCTAGTTATGGTCGCGATCAGGTTGGCCGGACCGCCCGCCGCCATTATGGCTTCATTAAGTACGCGCACGGCATCAGCCGCGCAACCGGCGGCAGCGGGATGAGGAGAGAACACCACGGAATTGCCCGCGGCTAAAATGCCGATGGCATTGCTTATTATGGTGGCCACGGCATTGGTGGACGGCGTTATGGCGGCTACCACTCCGAATGGCGCGTATTCCACCAGTGTGAGGCCCTTGTCGCCCGTATAAGCTACCGCCCGCAGGTCTTCCACACCCGGGGTCTTATTGGCGACCAACAGGTTCTTTAGCGCCTTGTCCTCAACGCGGCCCATGCCGGTCTCGGCCACGGCAAGTTCCGCCCAGCGGCGGGCGTTGGAGCGGGAAACCCCGCGCATGGCGGCTATTATTTTTTCCCTGGCCTCCAGCCCCATATCCTGAAATTCCGGCTGCGCCAGTCCGGCGGCTTTGACGGCCTCGTCCACGGTGTCAAACACCGGCCCGCCGGAAGATTCGGCTCCGGCTGCGGGGTCCAGGTTTTTAACAACCTCGGCCACTATCTTCTGCAGTTCTTCTTCGCTGAGGGACATATGGGTTCCGCTTTTACATCATCTTATCTACGGATTTCCTGAACACCACCTTGCCTTCTTTTTCTATGGTGTCCACTATGGCGAAAATAGCGCAGTCAACCGGGGTGTTCCCGGTTTTCGCGGTCTGGCGCGCGCTGGAGCCCTGCACAAGCAGGACCAGCTCGCCGGTTCCGGCCCCGACGGCATCTATGCCGACCAGCGTATTGCCGCGCGGCTTGTCGTCCAGCCCCACCGGCTGCACCACCAGGAGCTTCGTCCCCACAAGTTTGTCGTCCTTGCGGGTGCAGACCACATTACCCACTACTCGTGCGAACAGCATAAATCCTCCAGAATAGCGCTGAAGCTCTGAAGATCTGGCGTCACTTCTTTTTCGCTTCGCTTATCGGCAATTTGCCTTCCAAATCTCCGTGGGGCTGCGGTATCACATGCACACTCACCAGCTCGCCCACTTTCTGGGCGGCTGCGGCGCCGGCATCGCAGGCGGCGCGGCAGGCGGCCACTTCGCCCCTGAAAAGAATGGTAACAAGTCCTGAACCAACCTTCTCGTAGCCGACAATTTTAACATTGGCGGATTTCACTGCGGCGTCGGCCGCTTCCACGCAGGCAACAAGGCCTTTAGTTTCTATCATTCCAAGCGCGTCCATTTTTATATCCTCCCAAGCTGAGATTAGGTAGAGATTGAGGTAAAGTACAGAGTTTCAAATTATGTAGGCCGGGTCGCCGTTCCGAAGTCCTGCGGCGTTGGCTTCTTCCACGTCCAGGTGCAGTTCCAGCGCAAACTTCCCTGAGACGCGGCAGAGCACCCTTTCATAAATGGTTTCCCTGTCGGCGCCGCGACCGCACAATACGCGAACTTCTGTGCCTTCCTTTATTTTCATGGCTATAGCGTCTTTCGGGTGGAAATGAATGTGACGCTTGGAAAGTATCACGCCGTTCTTTATGGTAAGGGAGCCTTTCGGGCCGGTTATTTTTATACCCGGGGAACCGGCCAGCTTGCCGGAGTCCCTTATGGGCGGTTCAAGTCCGAGCGCACGGGAATCACCCAAAGATACTTCTACCTGAGTGTAGGGCCGATAGGGGCCTATCATGCGCACGTTTTTTAGAGAGCCCTTCGGACCCTCTATGATTACCAGCTCGCTCGCGGCATAAAAGCCGGGCTGTAGCAGCCGGCGGAACAGGCGGGGCTCGGCATCCGAACCGAACACGGCCTTGAAATCTTCCCTGGTGAAATGGATGTGACGGTTGGAAATACCCACCGGCACGGACACGTTTGAACGCTCCTGCCGGAGTTTCAAATCCTCAAGTATTTCTCTAAGCAGCTTCTCGTCCATATTCTATGCGCTCAACGCCGCCTGAAAATGTATCACGCGCAGGAACTTGTCGGCTTTGAGGCTTTCGCCTCCCACCAGCGCGCCGTCTATGTCGGGTTGGGCCATCAGTTCGTCCACATTCTCGGCTTTTACCGAGCCGCCGTAAAGCACGCGGACCGCTTCGGCGTAGGGCTTGCCGTAAATCCGCTCCGCCTGCTTTCTGACAAAAACATGGGCATCCTGGGCCTGGTCGGGGGTGGCGGTTTTGCCGGTGCCTATGGCCCAGACGGGCTCGTAGGCTATTACGACTTTGGCCGCCTCGGCGGCGGTGATGCCGGCGAAGGCGCCGTTAAGCTGGGTTTCCAGAACGCGGTAGGTTCTCAGGCTCTCGCGCTCCTCAAGGGTTTCTCCTATGCAAAGCACAGGGATAAGGCCGGCCTTTACAGCGGCTTTCATCTTCTTGTTGACGACTTCGTCGGTTTCCAGGAAGATCTTGCGACGCTCGGAGTGACCAATAATGGCGTGGGTGCAACCGGCGTCTATGAGTTGCAACGGGGCGACGGCTCCGGTGAAAGCTCCTTTTTCTTCCCAGGCTATGTCCTGGGAAGAGAGGAATATTCCAGACCCAGCCAGTACGGCCTTGACCGCGTGGAGGCTGGTGAAAGCGGGGGCGAGCAGCGTTTCGTGCCTGAGGTCGGGATCAAGGCCCTTACTAATGGCGGTGGCGAGATCGGCGGCCTCCCTGGAGTTAAGGTGCATCTTCCAGTTGCCCGCTATGAGAGGCATCCTTTTGGTTGAAGCCATTTTTGAGTCTCCTTAACCGATTGAAAGATTATACAAACTTGGGGTTCAGCCGGCCAAAGACGAGCCTTCAAATCGTGTCAGTTGTTCTTTAACGCGCCCTTAATGATTTTTTAGCTAACTTGTCCATATTTT
>CAZYFL010000041.1:0-12265 GCA_964646805.1 uncultured Elusimicrobiaceae bacterium
GGGAAACACCTGCTTAGCAATTCCGAATGGTTTAACGCGGCAAACTATAAAGGGAACAAGTGGAACATCACGGCCGAGGAGAGCGCGGAAGCGATGTCCTGCAATACAGCGTCGGAGTGCGGCGCCGCCGCCTGCGCTACGGGAGCAAGCGCCGGCTGTGTCACACAGGAGGGTGTCTACGATATGATTGGCAATGTCTGGGAGTGGGTGGACTTTGTGATGACCGCTGACCCCACAAATGGATTAGCCACGAACTATGTTACAGGCTATGATTTTGCCACAGGGATACCGACTTCTGTAGGCGCCTCAGCTAATGCCTATGGTAATGATTACATCTGGGCATATGATGGCGCAAGTGTTGCCAGGGCGGTGATCCGGGGCGGCGACTGGGGCGACGGCGCGTACGATGGGGTGTTCGCCTTCAGCGCGCTCAACGCCCCGTCCGGCGTGAACACGTACATCGGGTTCCGCTGCGGTAGGCGTCGTTGAAATCTGAAATCTGAAAATCTGTAATCTCGCGGGTGCAGTTGCTGTTTAGTTGCCCAACGAAGTCGGGCGGAAATAAAAATATGGACAAGTTATTATTATGAAAAAAACTTTCTTCTGGGTCCTGAGTTTTGTTATTACGGTGTTTTTCGCCTTGTTCCAGCGCATGACCGGGCCAACCTATCCGGTGAAAGGCCAGACCGGCGGCGAGTCAGGCGCGCCTGTTTCTTACAGGCTGCCGCGCAGCTGTACTATAGAGGGAAAAGATTGCGTCATAAAAATAGAATCAGGCGGCCCGCTCAGGGGTTTTGTCCTTTGGAAGCGCTACAAAACCTCCGATGCCCCGGTTAAAGAAGAAATGATTTATAAAGACGGTCTGCTTTCCGGCTCGCTGCCGGACCAGCCGCCTGCCGGCAAGCTGGAGTACAGGGTTTTTATTAAAACTGCGGGGGGGGACTTTGAATTATCAAAAGTTCCGGTAGTAACCCGCTTCAAGGGCGCCGTGCCCGTTTGGGCGCTCTTGCCGCACATAGTTTTTATTTTCCTGTTTATGTTTTTCTCAGTCAGGATATTTTTATCGGTATTCTCCGGGGAGCTCGCTACAAAGCGCGCCGTTGCGCTTAACCTGGGGTTCCTGCTGTTGGGCGGGTTCGTATTCGGCCCTATAGTGCAGCAATACGCTTTCGGCCAGGCCTGGACGGGGTTTCCTTTCGGTATGGACCTTACCGATAACAAAACCCTGGTTATGCTGGTCTTCTGGCTGCCGGCCCTGTTCCTTGCGCTAAAGGAGCGCAATTACAGGCCCTGGATAATATTGGCGGTTGCGGTTACTTTCGCCGTCTACCTGGTGCCGCACAGCATGTTCGGCAGCGAACTGGATTATAAGAAGGGCGAGGTGGTAACAGGGAAATAACGTAACTGCTCAGGTAGCCAGAAGTCAGAATTCAGGAGTCAGAATGAGGATGTCGGCGACGAGATTTTTGGAGGCCTATTCGCGGGCTATTCTGAATTCTGACTCCTGAATTCTGGCTACCTGTGTAGTTACGAAATAACCGGAAAGTTGTAACTACAACTTCTACGCTGATTCTACGGAGGCCGCATGACAGCTCAACGCTACCTGGATCAATTGCATTCTATAAGAGCTTCCGCCGGACCGGTCTTTACCCGCGGGCTGGGCGATGAGGTTATCGGTAAGTTCCTGGCCAACGAGAAGGATCTCGCGAGGGCTATAGAGGCCGCCGTGGAAAACCGCCGGAAGATGTCGCCCGCCCACGATGAATTATTCAAAATGGAGGAAAAAGAACTCTGCCGCCTGTTGCAGCAGAAGGTGCTCAACTTCTACCCCGCCGCCGGCATAAACCACTATACGCCCCTGGCGGCAGCGGGTTCCTGGATTGTCACCTCGCACGGAGCCGTAATCCATGATTCCGGCGGCTACGGCATGCTCGGCTTGGGGCACGCGCCCCAGGCCGTTCTTGCGGCCATGAGCGAGCCCTTTGTTATGGCCAACGTTATGACGCCCTCCTTCAGCCAGCGCCGCCTGACGGAACGCCTGAGCAGGGAGATAGGAGGCCGGCGCGGTAGCTGCCCCTTTGAGAAGTTCGTTTTCCTGAACAGCGGCTCCGAGTCCGTCACCTTCACATGCAGGGTTGCGGACATCCATGCCCGCGCGATGACCGATCCCGGCGGCCGGCAGGCGGGAAAGAAGATTATGCGCCTTGCGGTTATGGAAGGCTTCCACGGGCGCACCGAGGGACCCGCACGGACCTCCCATTCCTGCCGTCCGGTTTACGCCAAACATCTGGCCTCCTACCGCGATACCGACAACCTCCTGTTCGTGCCTATCAATGACCTTGCCGCCCTGCGCAAGACGTTCGCCGAAGCCGAAAACAACGGCGTTTTCTTTGAGGCTTTCTTTGTGGAACCGGTGATGGGGGAGGGCATCCCCGGGCTCGCTCTCGCGCGCGAATACTACGACGAAGCCAGGGCGCTGACCCTGAAGATGGGCAGCCTGCTGGTGGTGGATTCCATTCAGGCCGCGCTGCGCGCCCAGGGCTGTCTGAGCATAGTGGACTACCCGGGTTTTGAAACCTGCATCCCGCCGGACATGGAAACTTTCTCCAAGGCCCTTAACGCGGGGCAGTACCCGCTTTCCGTCGTCGCCCTTAGCGGCGAAGCGGCCGCCGAATACGTCACCGGTCTCTATGGAAACACTATGACAGGAAATCCCCGGGCCATGGAAGTGGGCTGCGCCGTCCTTGACTCCGTCACCGATGAAGTCCGCAGAAATATCCACGAGCGGGGCCTTGAATTCATTGCCAGGTTTCAGGCGCTGGCCATGGAATTCCCTGGGGCCATAGAACAGGTGGCGGGCACGGGCCTTATGGTAAGCGCTATGCTCAATCCCGGGCGCTACCGCGTACAGGGCGAGGGAGGGTTTGAGGAGTTCATGCGCGTTAACGGCATAGAGATGATTCACGGCGGAGAATGCGGCCTCCGCTTCACGCCTTCCTTCAATATCACCAGCGCCGAGATTGACCTCATCGTCTCAGTAATCCGTAAGGGACTGAAGGAACTAATCCTGGCCTCCCCTTCAAGGAAGATCCCCGCGGCAAAGGGAGCGTAGTCCCAATTCAGGGGACAGTATACCGACTTACGCCCGCCCGGTCGTTATCATATACCTATATCGTAACTACACAGGTAGCCAGAATTCAGGAGTCAGAATTCAAAACTTCAGCACTAACGCAAACTGATCCACTTCTGCTAATTAGAATTGACCCAGGTGGAGCGTTTGCGCGCGCAAACAAAAATTCTCACTATGGGTAGTAACTCTCTCATGTATCCCCCTGCCGCCATACGCCTGAATTCCCCAATAGGAAGACCAGTAGGGTTATCCGTAACACAGGAACGCCCAAGCATAGACATGGGCAGTCATGGCACAAAACATTCTGCTTATCAGCAAAAATCGGGTGGGTCATTTTTCGTTAGCAAACCTGGGTCACTTTTCGTTAGCGCTGAAGTTCAGAATAGCCCGCGAATAGGCCTCCAAAAATCTCGTCGCCGACATCCTCATTCTGACTCCTGAATTCTGACTTCTGGCTACCTGAGCAGTTACCCTATATCGGCATATTATACAGGAAGACATTTTCCTGCAATCCCCGCCCGCGCGGGAGTTGCCCGCGGAGATGGAGGAATAATGGAAAATATTGTGATACCGCTGGCGGCTTTGACGGCTTCCGTGCTTAGCTTTTATTCCGGCTTCGGCTTGGGCACGTTGCTTATGCCCGTACTGGCCGTCTTCTTTCCGCTGCCGGCGGCCATAGCGGTCACGGCGGTGGTGCACGGCTCAAATAACCTGTTCAAGCTTGTGCTGGTAGGCGCAAAAGCGGAGAAAGAGCTTGTAATTAAATTTGGCCTGCCGGCCATAGCCGCCGCCTTCGCCGGAGCCTGGGCGCTTCATTTTTTTACGGCTGCCTCGGGCGGGCTTTCATACGGTTATCTCCTGCTGGGCAAAAGCGCCGTAGTCACGCCGCTCAAAGTTCTGCTGGCGCTGCTTATGCTGGCTTTTGCCGTTTTTGACCTGCACCCCGGATTGAAAGGTGTTAAATTAGACCGCCGCTGGCTGCCTTTGGGAGGCGCGCTGTCCGGCTTCTTCGGCGGGCTTTCAGGGCACCAGGGCGCGCTCCGCTCCGCATTTCTTGTTAAAGCGGATGTGCAGCCAGGGGCTTTTGTGGCGACAAACGCGGTGATAGGTTTTATGGTGGATTTTGCGCGTCTGCTGACCTATGCCTATACGATATTTTTACCCGGCTATTCCGGCGGCGCAGCTACGGCGCCGCTTTACACGGTGGCCCTGGCCATCGGCGCTTCGGTGTTAGGCGTTCTTGCCGGCCTTAAATTCCTGCACAAGGTCACAATAGACACGGTGCAGGCGATAACGGGAATAATGCTTGGAATAATAGCGGTGGCGCTGGGCCTGGGGCTGATTTAACTAACCTTAAACCAGTTTAAGGAGTTTCCTGACCGCTTCAACAAGGATCCAGGGGATAAGCGGCTTCTTAAGAACAATAACATTCAGGTTCTTTTCCAGGCTTGTCACGGTCTCGGGGAAGGCGGTGGAAAATATTATAGGGGCGGGGGATGCGAGCTGTATGCGCAGGCGCTCAAAAACTTTTTTCCCCCCGCCCGCCGGCATGTCCACGTCGAGGATTAGCAGGGCGGGTTTGAAGTCCTGGAATCTGATAAGCGCTCCTGCCGCGTCTTCAGCGGTCTGTATTTCAAACCCTGCCTTTGAAAATATTTCCTTGTACAGTTCCAGGATGCAGACATCGTCGTCAACCGCGAGTATTTTAATCCTGGCGGCCTTGAGTTGCGGCGGCGGAGGAGGATTCGGGTCCATGTCCGGGCCTGGGATTTTTGGAAGAAGTCTTTTAACCTCGGCCAGAAGCAGTTCGGGGTCCGTAGGTTTGCTTACTATGGCCACGTTATGAATGTTTTTAAGATTGGGAAGCTGCTCCGGTTTCCCCGTGGAAAATATAACGGGTACGGGGTCGCAGAGGCGGTTTCTCAATGTTTCAAAAACAAGCATTCCTCCGCCGGCCGGGATATTCAGGTCAAGTATAATCAGGTCGGCCTTGAACTGCTGCTGCGAGGTTATTGCGGATAAAGCGTCTGCCGCAGTCTGGACTTCAAAGCCCGCCTCGGCGAAGAATTCCCTGTAAAAATCCAATATGGCGGGATTGTCCTCCACCGCCAGAATTTTAGCCATTTTTTTCTCCCAGGAATCCGCTCCGTTTATTAGCCTGAAAACTTCAGTTCGAATATCAGAATCGTCGGGGTCGTAGGATATTTCTGTTCCGTCTTTCCGGCGGAGGCCGGAATCCAGGTCTCGTCTGAATCTGGGCACCGGCTTTCGCCGGTGAGACGAACCAACTGAAACTTTCAGGTTAGTCTGTGCCGTTGTTTTTGGCGCCGAATTTTAAGGTAAGCGAAAACCTGTGGGTGTTGCCCAGGTCTCCCATGGGGGCGTAGGCGTAGTCCACAAGATAGGTCGTCATATCCAGGCCCAGCCCAGCCGTTATGCCGGAGGAATTCCCGCCCGCGTTGGTCCGGTACCCTGCCCTCAGGGAAAAGGTTGTCGTTTTGTCATATACGCTCAGGAGATTTACGCCCGCGTTCGCGTACGGGCCCGGATCTTTCATGTAATTTATGTCCGTAAAAATGGTTATGTCTTTTCTTGCGGACCTTTCTTTTTCCAGGTTGATGGTATATTGGCCGCCTAATTTAAGGTTCAGCGGCAAATGATCCCCGTCGGTTATGTAATTCAGCCGCCCGCCCGCGTTCTGCAGGACGAGTCCGAAATCCAGTTTTCCCGGGACAGCCGCGTACATTATCCCGGCATCCGCGGCCAGCGCGGCCGCGGATTCGGTATCCAGCCTGCTTGAGATGTATTTAGCGTTCATGCCGAAATCCGTCCTGCCCGTCAGCTTGCGGCTGTATCCCAGCGTGACGGCCATGTCCGCAGCGGAATAAGTGTCGGAAAGCCTGGCGCCGAACTTGTCATACTTGTCGGTGGGCGGGCCCGAAAGATAGCTGACAGCCAGCCCGAAAACGCCGCTCCCGGCTCTTTTTGCGAACGCCAGGTTGGAATAATTCGCGTCCAGTAGCCATTTGACCTGTGAGAAATACAACTCCATAGCTGTTACCCCGGCCAGGCCCGCCGGGTTGTAGAATATGGACTGGATGCCGGAAATTGACGAACCGGATTCTCCCAGGGCCGATGCTTTGGCTCCGACGCCTATTCTCAGAAATTGTCCGCCCGAGGCGCCCTCATTGCCTGCGCCCGCGCAATCTGCCGCAGCCGGCAGCAGTGAAAAAAGGGTGAGAACGCAGATTTTCAGCATATGGCCGCTCCTCCGCTTACGGGAATCATTTGTAACTACCCAGGTAGACAGAATTCAGGAGTCAGAATTCAGAATAACCTGCCAATAAGCCTCCAACAGCTAAACCGCAAGCACAAACTGCTGGGACCTTTGCCACACCGCCATGTCCTCAAATCTTGTCGCTGGCATCTTCATTCTGACTCCTGAATTCTGAATTCTATCTACCTGAGTAGTTACAATCATTTAATAATAGCTATCCTGCCGCTTTTTTTGCCGCCGGCGGGGCTTGTAACCAGGTACAGATATGTGCCGGACGCGGCGCGCGCGCCGTCGCCGTTCCTCGCGTCCCACAGGCATCTCCCGTTCCCGTCATCGTCGGTTAATTCCCTCACAAGGCCGCCGGCCAGGTTGAATATTTTTATTTTGGACCTGGCGGGCAGGGATTCAAAGACTATTCCTTCGCCGAATACAGATTGCCCGAAAACGCCGCTGCTGCCGGGCTTGTAAGGATTCGGGTAGGCAAATATGTCGGTCAGCGCCCCCGCGGTAGAAGTGATGCTTCCCAGCGCGTAGAACGAAAAATGAGCGATATCGGAGTACACGGTTTTTGCGCTCTTATTCAGCATAGAGTCCGCCAACTGGTTCCAAACCAGCGCGCTTGTGTCCAGGGTGAACAGCTTGAGCGAGTTAGCCTGGAACTGCGTGCTATCCACGATATCATCGTTGTTGGCGTCCGTATAAACCAGCGTTATTCTGGCAGGGCTTGCAAGGTTCGCCGTCAAAACCTGGCCGGAGACGTCGTAGAGGTGCAGTTCCACTATGGACCCGGTAAGCAGGGAGGTGTTGGTCAGCTTGGCTGTGGCGGAGTCAAGGCTGCTCTTCGGGATATCAAGGGGATTCGCGAAGGCGCTGGTGCTTATGGCGAAGTAGCTGTCAGGCGTGCCGGCTGGAATTTCCACAGTCAGCAGGCCCACGCCTGTCAGCGGCGCCGTCACGCCCTGCCCGGCGGCGGCGGTGGCGAACACCGCAATGTAGGCGGAAGGCAGCGGCAGGGTCATATTTGCCGCCGTAATGGCGCTTGAAAGCGAAACTATACCATCGTAATTGTAACCGCTGACGGCATAATAGTAGGTGGCGGCGAAGCGCAGGCTGGTATCGTTGAAATAGGTGGAAACAAAAACATCGCTCAGGGATTTCAGAACGGTCCACGAACTTCTGTCCAGCGAGCGTTCCAGCCTGTAGCCGGCGCTGCCATTGCCGGTCCAGCCCAGCGACATGGTATGAACACCCGAGCTGGTAATTACCGGCGTGGCCGGAGGATTGGCCAGAGTGGAGACGGCTTTTTCTGAATAATCCCCTTCTCCCCCGGTCGCCACCGAACGCACCTGCCGCGTATATCTTGCGTTTGCGCTGGACAGATTCACCTCAAGGTAGAAGGTCGTTGCCGCGCTGAGCCCGGAGGCAATTACGCCTTCGGAAGAGGTATAAAGATTATACGACAGTACCGTTACTCCCGGCGAGACGTCGGTCCACGACCAGTTTATGGAGGTCGTGCTGGTTGCAGTCCCGGACAGTATGGGCGCCGTATGTTTTGTGACGGTGCTGCTGACAAAACTATAGTCCCTGCGGTTCCCGCCGGTTGCCGTGGACAAGCCGATGGTCTGGAAACCCAGGCGGTTTATGGCGCCGATTCGGTAGGAGTAGGTTGTGCCTGGAAGGAGTCCGGTATCGCCATAGTATGAGCCGGTCACGCTTGAGATAAAGACCCAGGGGCCTCTCTCGCCCGTGTTGGTGGAACGCTCCACCCGATACTTCGTCGCCGGGATTATGGGTTCATTCCACCGGAGACCGACCGAGCGCGCGCCAACAGGATTAAAGGAGACGTCGTTGGGAGGAGTGGCGAAAGTGGCGCCATCCTTGTCCAGCCGGTAACTTCCGAAGTTATTGTAATAGTAATCCCAATCGTTTGCGTCATAATGAACATTGCCTGGCACCCAGTCCGGATCCGTCTGCGATACCCAGACGGATAGGGTATGACTGCTGTTCGTCAGCAGATAATTCAGGCTGTATTCGTTGCTGGCAACGCCGGGCAGAAAATCCCAGGGGTCCCAATAGATTTCCACCACCCCGTTTACCGTACGGTAAAGCAATTTCCCGACGCCGTAGCCGTCTATATAACCCGGATTCACATAAGTGGAGGTGGACCAGGCGCATTTCATCGCGGTATCCGTAAACGCATTACATAAAAACGCGGAAGGCGGCTGAGGACGGGTGATCACCTTGTAAGCTTTGCTGTAAGCGAGTGGATTCTTTCCGTCGGCCGGAGTCTGCAGGTCATCCCCGTTGATCGCTCCCAGCCGCAGGTCATATTTGGTGTTATCCGTTAGTCCGCTTATCGTGTCCGGATTTCCGGAGGCTATCTTTGAGGTTACTGCCACCGTAAAACCGGCAACGGTGGAATAGTCAACCACATATTTACTGGCTTCAGAAGGTCCCAGGCGGGGGGTCCAGATAAGACTGAGAGAATTTTCCCAGACGTGCGCGGTCCAGTAAGGGGCAGGGTCAAGCCATACCGCGGTAGTGGTGGCGGGAGCGATGGCATAGGTGTATCTCTGGAAATTAGTCTTCTGCTGGCTTACAAGGAAAGCCCCGTCGGAAAGAATGTTTCCGACCGCTTTGATCCAGCGCGTGTGCCTGGAATTAGCCGCGACGGCCGTAGTGCTTCCATCCACAAAAGTTTCTATCCAGGAGGTGGCGGCCGCTCCCAATATGCCGGTGACCGGTTCCCCTTCAAAATCATCCGCCGGAAGAGTATCGTCCACGGTGGTGGTTGAGTGGGATATACGGTAGCCGGAGATCCCGGTGCCGGTGAAGGTGCCGGTGGACCAGCGCCATTCTATGGTGTAAGAGGAAACAGCCACCCCGGTCATGGTCAGATCCAGCGGCGGCGTGATGGTAGTCCTGGCCACGCTGTAAACACCGGGAGTCAGTTCATTGTCGCCGTTTACGGCGCCCAGCCTGATCAGATAATTCCTGTTGCTTAACAGGGTTATGGTCTGCCAGGGCACAAAGACGTCGCGGTTGCGGACATAATCCACCCCGCCGTTGGTGGAACATTCCACGGCATAAGCCGTGGCCGAACTGAACTGCCAGGTGACATAGACGCTCTCGGCCGTGAGTGTGCTTAAAGCAAGGGTAAAGGGCGGCAGGGCATAGGTGTACTTCTCTATATGGTCAGAATCGCTTCCCTGGCCGGTCCCGTCATAGGAAGTTATCCACCGGGTGTATTGTTTGTTGACCCCGAGGCCGGCATCGATGTAATAGCTTGTGCCCAGCGGCAGGTCTATGCTGGCGGTGGCGGTTGAGGAGTACAGGTGAAAGCCGGTAATTCCGGAACCGGTAAAACTGCCGGTGGACCAACTCCATTGTATGCTTGAGGTGGAAAGCGCCGCCGCTGTAAAGCCCGGGACTACCGTGAGGGGAGGGGAGGCGTAGCGTATGACTCTTTTTGAGGTTTTTGACACGGCGGCGTCGGCCGTAAGGCTGAGCCCCGCGAACAAAAGGCAGAGCGGCAACGCGCGCAATAAGACTTTTACGTTTTTTAGCGGCATCCTGTTTACCTCGGCTACAGCAGCGGGTTTGAGACCACGCCGTCGGCCAGCTTAGGCTCAAACCAGGTGGACTTGGGCGGCATCACCTGGTTGTTGTCCGCCACGGAGATCAATTCGTCAAGAGAGGTGGCGAACAGCGCGAAAGCGGCCGACATCTCCCCTGAGTTCACGCGTTTCTCAAGCTCCCCGAGGCCGCGTATGCCTCCCACAAAGTCCACGCGGTCGGATTCGCGCAGGTCCTTTATGCCCAGGATCCTGTCCAGTACCAGATCCGACAGCACGCTGACGTCCAGCGCCTTCACCGGGTCGTCTTCCCTGGTTGGGGTTTTTATCGTGGGTTTCATAAGGCGCCACTTACCGCCCAGGTACAGGCCGAATTCGCGCCGCGCGGCGGGCCTGGCCTGTGAGGTAACTTCCTTCACCTCAAAGCTTTCCTCTATTTTAGACAGGAAGGCTTCCGGCGTCAGGCCGTTGAGGTCTTTTACCACGCGGTTATAGTCCCAGATTTTCAACTCGTCCACCGGATAGGCAACGGCGAGGCAGGTGTTGTAAGGCTCGGCGCCGGTGTGCGCTGAGCCGCGCTCGGCCGCCATAATTTTCTTCACGCGGCTTGCGGCGGCGGAGCGGTGGTGCCCGTCGGCTATGTAAACGGCCTTCTGCCGTTCAAAAACCTCCACCAGGGCATTTATGTCGGCTTCGTCGTTGAGCAGCCACAGGGTGTGAATGACGCCGCCGGTCCCGGCGGCGGAAAATTCGGGCGCGCTTTTCACGGTTTTCTTTATTATGGCGTCCGCTTCCGGGATCTGCCTGTAGGCGATAAGGCATGGACCGGTCTGGGCTTTTACATATTTAATCTGGCTGACGCGGTCATTTTCCTTTACGGGGAGAGTGAATTCGTGTTTGCGTATGCGGTTGGCGTCGTAGTCGTTCAGGCATGCGCCGACCACGAGGCCGGTCTGGATGTGAGCCCCCAGTTGCAGGCGGTAGACGTAGAAGCAGGGCTTCTTCTCGCGCACGAGCAAGCCCTGTTCCAGCATTTTCCGGAAGTTCCCGGCCGCTTTTTTATAGACGGCTTCGGAGCGCGCGTCGGCGCCGGGCGGGAGATCTATTTCGGCCTTAGAGACGTGGAGGAAACTGAGGGGGTTTCCTTTGGCGAGTTCCCGCGCCTCTTCGGAGTTGAGCACGTCGTAGGGCGGGGCTATTATTTCCTGTGCCCTGCCCCTGGCGGGCCGTATGCCGTATATGGGCGTGAATAAGGGCAGTTTTGTCATATCCTGTCGCCGTTTACGGCGTGAGTGCGCTTGCCGTTGAGCAGGTAGTCGGCTATCTGCTCGGCGGCCTGGCGCGCCACGGTCACCTGCGCGTCTTTGGTGGACGCGGCTATGTGCGGGGTGGCTATGACGTTCTCCATGCCGAAGAAGATATGCCCGGTGGCCGGCTCTTTTATGTACACGTCGCAGGCCAGGCCCGCTATCTGCCCGCTCACGAGCGCCGCCCTGACGTCTTCCTCAATCATAATGCCGCCGCGGGCGCAGTTTATAATACGCACCCCTTTCTTCATCCTGGCTATGGCATCCCTGTTAAGCATGCCCCTGGTGGCCGGATTTATGGTCACATGATAGGTGATAAAGTCGGATCCGGAATACAGTTCGTCAAGGCTCGCCATCTTCACGCCGAGTTCGCCGGCTCGCCCGGCGGTCATCGCCGGGTCAAAAACAATAACGTTCATCTTCAGACCCATGGCGCGGTCGGCCACCACGGCGCCGACATTGCCACAGCCTATTACGCCCAGGGTCTTGCCGGTTATCTCCACGCCCTCAAATTTCTTTTTCTCCCATTTGCCCGCGTGTGTGGAAGCGCTGGCCTGCGGGATGTGGCGCGCAAGCGACATCATCATGGCTATCGCGTGCTCGCCGGTAGAGACGGTATTCCCTAAGGGCGTATTCATCACCAGCACTTTCTTTTCCGTGCAGGCGGGAACGTCTATATTATCCACGCCGGAACCGGCGCGGGCCACGGCTTTCAGGTTCACGGCGGCCTCAATAATCTCGCGGGTCAGGGTGGTGGCGGAGCGCACTATAATGGCGTCAAACTGGCCGGCGCAGGCCTTCAGTTCTTCCGGCTTCATGCCGGTCCTGACCACGGGCTCAAGGCCTCTGTCCCTAAGGATTTTTTCGCAGAGGGGATCGGTTTTATCGGCAATCAGGACTTTCTTCATTTTACGGTTTCCCTGTAACTATTCAGGTAGACAGAAGTCAGGAGTCAGAATTCAGAATAGCCTGCGAA
>CAZYFL010000042.1:0-11775 GCA_964646805.1 uncultured Elusimicrobiaceae bacterium
CCCCCCCCCCCCCCCCCCCCCCCCCCCCGCTAACCCGCCGAGAAGAGGGGCAAAGCGATAGTACGGAGCGTAGAAATAGGAATTTATGTCTTTTGAATTTGAGAAGTTGAAACTGGACGGTTTGGTGCTGGTTAAGCCGCGCATTTTTACGGACGACAGGGGGTTTTTTATAGAGTCCTATAAAAAACGGGAATTTGCGCTGGCCGGGATTCCGGAGGATTTTGTGCAGGATAACCACTCCAAATCCTCAAAGGGAGTGTTGCGGGGGCTTCACTACCAGAGGGGGGTTGCGGCGCAGGGCAAACTTGTGCGATGCATTTCCGGAGCCATGCTTGATGTGGGGGTGGATATACGCCGTAACTCGCCGACTTTCGGCAGATGGGCGGCGGTTGAACTTACGGCTGAAAACGCCCATATGCTTTACCTTTCGCCGGGTTTCGCGCACGGCTTTCTGGCGCTGAGCGGGACTGCTGAAATTCTTTACAAATGCACGGCGGAGTATTCTTCCAAAGACGAGGGCGGCATACGCTGGAACGATCCCTGTATAGGTATTGAATGGGGGATAGAAGAACCGTTGCTTTCCGCCAGGGACGCGGGTCTGCCGCTGCTGAAGGATTCCGGATTTTAACAGGGATAGCCAGATGAAAAATACCAATATGCTTGTTACGGGCGGGGCGGGGTTTATCGGGTCTAATTTTATACGGTATGTTTTTGAGAAGACAGGGTTTAAGGGGCGGGTGGCGAACCTGGACAAGCTGACATACGCCGGCAACCCGGAAAACCTGGCGGATGTGCAGTTGAAGTATAAGCGCCGTTATACCTTTGTAAAAGGCGACGTCTGCGACTACAAAACCGTGGCGGCCCTGATGAAACGGCACAAGATCTGTACGCTGGTTCATTTTGCCGCGGAGAGCCATGTGGACCGTTCCATCTTCGGGCCAGGGGATTTTATAGAGACCAATATACACGGCACCTTCAGCCTGCTGGAGGCCGCGCGCAATTTCTGGTTCGCTTCCCCCGGCCGGCAACCAACGCCTCCCTTTCGTTTCCACCATGTAAGCACCGACGAGGTTTACGGCTCGCTGGGAAAAACGGGTAAATTCAAAGAGACCACGCCTTATGCTCCGCGTAGCCCTTATTCCGCCTCCAAAGCCTCCTCGGATCACCTTGTCCGGGCTTATAGCCATACTTACGGACTGCCCGTTACCATTTCCAACTGTTCCAATAATTACGGGCCTTTCCATTTCCCGGAAAAGCTGGTGCCGCTGGTTATACTGAACGCCCTGGAGGGCAAGCCGCTGCCCGTTTACGGCGACGGTCTGCAGGTGCGCGACTGGCTGTACGTGGAGGACCACTGCGCCGCCATCTGGAAAATACTGCGCAAGGGCCGCGACGGAGAAACCTACAACGTGGGCGGCAACTGCGAGATGAAGAATATAGACGTGGTGAAGGGCATCTGCCGCGCGCTGGAACGCGCCGTGCCGGCCCGCCAGAATAAGGCTCTTAAGGGGAAAAATTACGCGGACCTTATAACATATGTTAAAGACCGCGCCGGCCATGACCGTCGCTACGCCATAGACTTCTACAAAATAAAAAAAGAACTGGGCTGGCAGCCGTCGCTGCGTTTTGCCGGGGGTCTTGCAAAAACCGTGGACTGGTATCTGGCCAACCCCGAATGGGTCAAAAACGTAAAATCCGGCGCGTACCGGAGATGGATCAGAAAAAATTACGGCGGGTGATTCACAGCGCCTTCTTAGGGCTCGTTAAGAAATAAATGAGCGAATTTTGGGCGCTGAGGCGCCCGGCCGGCAAGGCGCGAGGAGCGCGCATACTCGTAGAGTATGTAAGCGACGAGCAACGCAGACAGACGGGATGCATCAGCGTTCAAAAACGGTCAGTTATTTTTTAACGAGCCCTTAGATGGAAATAATTTTCTTAGGCACCAACGGCTGGTACGACAGCGGCACGGGTAATACCGTCTGCACGTTGATAAAGACCAGGCGCTGGGATATTGTGCTGGACGCCGGCAACGGCCTATACAAGCTGGACAAATACTGCAACGGCACAAAGCCGTGTTTCATCCTGCTTAGCCACTTCCACCTGGACCATGTAACCGGACTGCACACGCTGATAAAATTCCGGTTTAAAAAAGACCTTACCATTTGCGGCGGAAAGGGCGCGCGCCGTCTGCTTAACATTCTTGTGAACCGCCCCTTTACCATGCCGCTTGAAAAGCTGCGCTATGGCGTGAAAGTGCTGGAACTGCCGGCCCAGGCAGGGGAACTGCCGTTTAGGATTACCACCCTGCCGCTGATGCACACCGACCCCGTGCTGGGCATGCGCCTTGAGCTGGAGGGAAAAACAGTAACTTACTGCACCGACACCGGCTATTGCCCTAATGCCTTAACGCTGGCAAAAGGCGCGGATCTGCTTATCACCGAATGCGCCCACCTGCCCGGCGAGTTGAACCCGGTCTGGCCGCACTTTAATCCCGAGACCGCCGGCAGGCTGGCGGCCGAGGCGGGTGTGAAACGCCTTGTGCTTACCCATTTTTCAGCCGGAAGATACCATACCGAACGTCTGCGCGCCGTGGCCCTGCGTCATGCCCGCAAAGTGTTTCAGGAAACCGCCGCCGCAAAAGACGGGCTGAAAATTACCCTATAACCAGCCAAAATACCCTGTATTCCCCTGCCGGGCGATGATTACTGGTTTTTTGCTTTTGCTATAATATTTACCTTGCAAATGCCTGCTTCAACCAGATTTCAGCATTCAAAAAGGCGGAACCATGAAAACAGCTTTAATTACCGGGATTACGGGGCAGGATGGGGCTTATCTGGCGGAATTTCTTTTAAACAAGGGCTACGAGGTGCACGGCATACGCCGGCGCTCGGCTTCTTTTAATACAGCCCGCATAAGCCATCTCAGCGCGCATCCGCGACTTAAGTTGCATTACGGGGATCTGACCGATTCCACTAACCTCACCAGGCTGATAGCCGGAATAAAACCCGGAGAAATATATAATCTGGGCGCGCAGAGCCATGTGGCGGTGAGTTTTGAGGAGCCTGAGTATACCGCCGACTGCGACGGGCTGGGCACCATGCGCCTGCTTGAGGCCGTACGCCTGCTTGGCCTTGTTAAAAAAACCCGCATTTACCAGGCTTCCACCTCGGAACTGTTCGGCAAGGTTCAGGAGATACCGCAGAGCGAAAAGACGCCGTTTTACCCCCGCAGCCCCTACGGTGTGGCCAAGATGTACGCCTACTGGATAACCGTAAATTACAGGGAGTCCTACAATATGTTCGCCTGCAACGGGATACTGTTCAACCATGAGAGCCCGCTGCGGGGCGAGGAATTTGTTACGCGCAAAATAACCCGCGCCATGGGCCGCATACTGCTGGGGGAACAGGACTGCCTTTACATGGGCAATATGAACTCCCTGCGCGACTGGGGCCACGCCAAAGACTATGTGCGCGCTATGTGGCTTATGCTGCAGCAGAAAAAGGCCGAAGATTTTGTGATCGCCACCGGCAGGCAGCATTCCGTGCGCAGATTTATAGAGTTGGCCTCAAAAGAACTGGGGATAAGAATAGGCTGGAAGGGCAAGGGTATGAGTGAAACCGGCTATGTTAAGGCCGTTAGGCCGCTGCCCGGGCTTGACTTGGAAGTAAAAGTGAAAAAAGGCGATGTGATAGTGCGGGTGGACCCGAAATTCCACCGCCCGGCCGAGGTGGAAACGCTGCTGGGCGACCCGGCTAAATCCAGGCGCGTGCTGGGCTGGAAGCCGGAAATAACTTTTGAGCAGCTTGTCTCGGAAATGGCCGCCGGCGATCTGAAGCTGGCGCTGAGCGAACGCTGTCTTAAAAAGGCCGGCTACGGCGCTGTCAAAAATTGCTGATGAAAAACAAGAAGGTTTTAATTACAGGGAGCCGCGGGCAGGATGGGGCCTATCTCAGCAGATTCCTGCTGGAAAAGGGCTGCCAGGTTTACGGCGCGGACCGCAGCGGTGATTCCGGGCTGTGGCGCCTGCGCGAGTTGGGTATTGAGGGGCGGGTAAAAGAAATAGCGCTGGATCTGCTTGAGCCCACCAATATAATGGATGTGCTGGAAAAGATAAAACCCGACGAGATATACAATTTTGCCGCGTTGAGCTTTGTGCGGCTTTCTTTCGAGCAGCCCATACTTACCGCCGAGGTAAACGCCGTGGGCGTTACCCGCATGCTTGAAGCCTTGCGCAAAGTCCGCCCTTCCGCGCGGTTTTATCAGGCCTCAACCGCAGAGCTCTTCGGCAGCACCGGTTCAGCCCAGCGCAACGAAACCACCGCCTTCCACCCCAAAAGCCCTTATGCAGTTTCCAAGCTTTACGCCCACTGGATAACGGTGAACTACCGCCAGGCCTACGGCCTCTACGCAGCCTGCGGCATATTATTTAACCACGAGAGCCCGCTGAGAGGCGAGGAATTTGTGACCCGCAAGATAGCCGCCGCGGCGGCCCGCATTAAAAAAGGCCTGCAGGACAAGGTGACGGTGGGCAACCTGGAATCGCGCCGGGACTGGGGCTACGCCAAAGAATATGTGGAGGCCATGTGGCTTATGCTGCAGCAGCCCAAACCCGACGATTACATACTGGCCACCGGCGAGACGCATACCGTGCGCGAATTTATTGAAACCGCCTTCGCCGCCGCCGACCTTAAGCTGGAATGGAAGGGAAAGGGTTTGGCCGAAAAAGGCCTGAACGCCAAAACCGGCAGGACGCTGGTGGAAGTTTCCAAAGAGTTTTACAGGCCAGCCGAGGTGGACCTGCTGGTGGGCGACGCTACAAAGGCAAAAATAAAGCTGGGCTGGACACCGAGGACTAAATTTAAAGACCTGGTGGCGCTGATGGTGGATGCCGAGATGAAGCGCCTGAAAAAAAAGAAGGTGAATTTATGAAAGCCATAATTCTCGCAGGGGGCTCCGGTACGCGACTGTGGCCGGTTTCGCGCTACGGCCTACCCAAGCAGTTTATAAAACTTAACGGCGGCAAATCGCTGCTGTGCCAGACGGTGGAGCGGCTGGCAGCGGTGGTGCCGCTGCGCGACATCTTTGTGATAACCAACGAGGATTACCGGTTTCACGTGCAGGAAGACCTTCGGTCTGTCTCACCGGCTATAGAAAATAACGTAATACTGGAACCTGTCGGACGCAATACCGCCCCGGCCACAGCTCTGGTGATGAAATACTGCCTTGAAAAACTTAAGTGCTCTAAAGACGAGGTGATTTTCATCTGCCCATCTGACCACATAATAGAGCCGGTTGAAAAATTCGCTAAATATGCCCACCAGGCCGAAACGGCCGCCAGGGCCGGCAGCATAGTGACCTTCGGGATAAAACCGTCAAGACCGGAAACAGGGTATGGGTACATAAAGAAAGGCGGGAAGGTCCAGGGCAACGACGGCGTCTACAAGGTTGAAAAATTCGCAGAGAAGCCGGATATGAAGACCGCCGAAAAGTACCTGGAAGATGGGGGTTATTACTGGAACTCAGGGATGTTTTCTTTTACCATCGCCGCAATGCTGGCGGAATTTAAGGCTTACGCCCCCGAGATAAGCCGCAAAATGGGCGCCGCGCTGGCAAAGATGACCGCTGATTTTAAGAGCATGCCTTCCATCTCTATAGACTACGCCGTGATGGAGAAGTCTAAAAAAACCGCCGTCCTGCCCATAGACATACTCTGGTCCGATGTGGGATCCTGGGATTCTCTGCCGGAGGTTATAAAGCCGGATTCCGAGGGCAATATTAAGGTGGGCGATGTTTTGGCCCTGGACACGCAACGCACCATAGTAATGGGGGAAAACCGGCTGATCTCCGCTATAGGAATTAAAGATTTGATAATTGTGGACACCGTGGACGCTCTGCTTATAGTCAGGCGCGGCCAGGCGCAGCGCGTTAAAGAAGTTGTGGATATGCTTAAGGAGCGCAAACGCAGGGAGGTTGTTGAGCATACCACTATCTACCGCCCCTGGGGCAGTTATACCGTGCTGGAGGAAGGCCCGCGCTACAAGATAAAGCGCATAGTGGTTAAGCCCAGCCAAAAGCTGAGCCACCAACTGCACTACCACCGCAGCGAGCACTGGGTCGTTGTGAAGGGCGCCGCCAGGGTGACCATAGGCAAAACGACTTCTCTGGTGCACGAAAACGAAAGCACCTATGTCCCCAAGTCTACGGGGCACCGCCTGGAAAACCCCGGCAAGGTGCCGCTGGAGATGATAGAGGTGCAGAATGGCGAATACGTGGGAGAAGACGACATAGTGCGCTTTAACGACATCTACGGACGTAAAAATAAGTAACCTGTTTCTGCATACGGCTTATGCCCTTATGGTAAATATTCCTGGAGAACATTTATGAAAGTAGTCATACTGGCGGGCGGGATGGGTACGCGGCTCAGCGAGGAAACTGACCTTAAGCCCAAACCGATGACCGAGATAGGCGGAAAGCCCATGCTCTGGCACATCATGAAGATCTATTCACATTACGGCTTTAACGATTTTGTGCTGTGCCTGGGCTACAAGGGCTACATGATAAAGGAGTATTTCGCCAACTACTTCCTGCACCAGGCCGACGTAACCATAGACATGAAGAACAACAGGATGGAGGTGCACCATCGGAAGGCGGAGCCCTGGAAGGTGACGTTGGTGGATACCGGGCTTAGCGCCATGACCGGCGGGCGCATAAAACGCGTGCAGGAATACATAGGAAAGAAGCCTTTCATGCTTACCTATGGCGACGGAGTGGCCGATGTGGATCTTAAGAAGCTTACGGCTTTCCATAAAAAGCAAGGCGGTTACGCCACCATTACGGCTATACAGAACGTCGGACGCTTCGGCGCCATAGATATGACGGCAAATGGTACTGTGTGCTCTTTTAAGGAAAAACCGCATGGCGACGGGGCTTGGATAAACGGAGGGTTCTTTGTGCTTGAGCCGGAGGTTTTTGATTATATCAAGGACGGGGATTCCGCTGTTTGGGAGCGCAAGCCCATGGGGATGCTCGTTGCCGATGGCCGGCTTAAGGCCTACCAGCACGCCGGTTTCTGGAAGTGCATGGACACGCTGCGCGACAAGATAGAAATGGAGAACCTGTGGAAATCCGGCCAGGCTCCCTGGAAAGTATGGAAATAAAATCCTTCTGGGAAAACAAAAAAGTGTTCTTAACCGGGCATACGGGATTTAAGGGCGCATGGTTGTCGCTCTGGTTGGACTCCCTGGGCGCAAAAGTTACAGGCTACGCCCTGAAGCCGCCCACGAAGCCCAGCCTTTTTGAACTCTGCCGGTTGGACCGGCGTATTAAATCCCATATCGCCGACGTGCGCGACGCGGCTAAGCTTAAGAGGGCGATGCTGGCCGCCGGGCCGGAGATAGTTATACATATGGCCGCCCAGCCGCTGGTGCGGGAGTCCTACAGGGCGCCGGCGGAAACCTATGAGACCAACGTGATGGGGACGGTTAACCTGCTTGAAGCAGTGCGCGCCTGCGGTTCGGTTAAGGCCGTGGTTAATGTCACCACCGATAAATGTTACGAGAACAGAGAGCGTCTGCGCGGCTATAAAGAGGGCGAGCCGCTGGGCGGTTACGATCCGTACTCAAGCAGCAAAGCCTGCTCGGAACTGGTGACCTCCGCATACCGGAACTCTTTCTTTAACCCCGATGATTATAAAAGACATGGCGTAGCTTTGGCTTCTGCCAGAGCGGGTAATGTTATCGGCGGAGGGGACTGGGCCGCGGACCGCCTTATTCCCGACATGATACGAGCCGCTCTCAAGGGGGAAAAGGCGCGCATACGCAACCCCCGCGCCATACGCCCCTGGCAACACGTGCTGGAGCCGCTGGCAGGCTACCTGCTGCTGGCTGAAATGCTTTATAAGCATGGCTCCCGTTGCGCCGGAACCTGGAACTTTGGCCCGGATGCCGGTGACGCCAGGGATGTGGAGTGGATAGTTAAACGTATGTTCGCGGCCTGGCCCGAGGCCCCCGGCTATGTTATAGACAAGGGCCGCCACCCGCACGAGGCCCATTTCCTCAAGCTGGATTCTTCAAAGGCCCGCCGTGAACTTGCGTGGCAGCCCCGCTGGCACATAAGTACGGCCATTGACAAAATTATAGCCTGGACCCGCGCCTATGCCGTCAAACAGGATATGCACGGGATTTGTCTGGAGCAGATCAGGGAATATACCGTAATATGACAAAACAGGAAATTCAGGCAAGAAAAGGGATTTTTAAAAAAGTCGCGGCGTATTATAAGAGGTTTCATAAAAAACCGGCCTTCCGGCCCGGCGAAACCCTGGTGAACTACGGCGGGCGCGTTTACGATGAGAAAGAGATGGTGAACCTCACTGATACCGCGCTGGACTTCTGGCTGACCTCCGGCCGGTACTGCGCAGAGTTTGAGAAGCAGCTGGGGGCTTATCTGGGAGTAAAGCATGTATCTTTGGTGAACTCCGGCTCATCCGCAAACCTTATCGCCTTTATGGCGCTTACCTCGCCTGAACTCGGCAAACGCCGGATAAAGCCCGGCGATGAGGTGATAACGGTGGCGGCGGGCTTCCCCACCACCGTAACGCCCATAATACAGTACGGCGCGGTGCCGGTGTTCGTAGACGTGGAATTGCCCTCCTGCAACATAAACTGCGCGCTGTTGGAAAAGGCCCGGTCCAAAAAGACCAAAGCCGTGATGCTTGCCCACACGCTGGGCAACCCTTTTAATATTTCAAAGGTAAAAAGGTTTTGCGATAAATACGGCTTATTCCTTGTTGAGGATAACTGCGATTCGCTAGGCTCCCGCTACGCAGCTGGATTCACCGGCACTTTCGGGGATATCGGTACCTCTAGTTTCTATCCGCCGCATCACATGACAATGGGCGAGGGTGGGGCCGTCTACACCGACGACATACAGTTAAAGCGGCTGATAGAATCCTTCCGGGACTGGGGCCGCGACTGCTGGTGCCCGTCGGGGAAAGACAATACCTGCAACAACCGATTCACGCGCCAATTCGGGGAATTGCCGTCGGGTTACGATCATAAATACGTGTTTTCCCACTTCGGCTATAACCTGAAAGTCACCGAGATGCAGGCTGCCGTGGGCCTGGCCCAGCTTGAGAAATTCCCTGCCTTTGCGGAGGCCCGTAGAAAGAACTGGGCTTACCTGCGCAAGGTTCTTGCTCCTTTCGAAAGGCGGCTGATATTGCCTGAGTCCGCTCCTAAGTCCGACCCGTGCTGGTTCGGCTTCCTGATAATCGTAAAAGACAATGCCGGTTTCACCCGCAATCAACTGGTGGCCCACCTGGAGAAAAATAGAATACAAACCCGCATGCTTTTTGCGGGCAATCTGATAAAGCACCCCTGCTTTGACGAGATGCGCCGCTCCGGCAAAGGTTTCCGCGTAGTAGCCGCCCAGCCGCCTCGCAGTTTCCGTCCCTCAGCCTTCAGCTCTCATCCTTCATCCTTTCCCCATCTCCCCAACACCGACCATGCAATGAACAGCGCTTTCTGGATAGGCGTTTACCCCGGCATGACCGGTGAAATGCTCAGGTACCCGGCGGGAGTTTTCGGCAGCTTCAGGGGTTTGTCATGAAACTGTCGGATTATGTAATAGACTTTATAGTGCGGGAGAAGGTCCACCACATCTTTGAGATGATAGGCGGAGCTATAACGCACCTGCTGGATTCGGCGCACGGCCGCCGGGATATAGCCTGCGTCTCCATGCATCACGAGCAGGCCGCGGCTTTCGCGGCCGAGGCCTACGCCCGCATGAACGGACGGTTGGGTGTGGCCATGGCCACCAGCGGCCCGGGTTCCCTCAACATGCTTACGTCCATCGGTAGCTGCTATTTCGACTCCGTGCCGTGCCTTTTTATAACCGGTCAGGTAAACACTTACGAGTATAAATTCAACAGCCCCGTGCGCCAGACAGGCTTCCAGGAAACGGACATAGTCAGCGTAGCCAGGCCCCTGGTAAAATACGCCGAACTGGTGCGGGATTGCAAGGACATACGCTACTGCCTAGAGAAGGCCGTTTTCCTGGCGCAGTCCGGCAGGCCGGGCCCCGCGTTGCTGGACATCCCGATGGATGTGCAGCGGGCGCAGATATACCCCAGAAAACTCAGGTCTTTTTACGGCAGCGCCGAACACCGGCGTCTTTACGCGCTTCAACCTGTGTCCGCCGCGGTCATTTCAAAGGTAACCGCAATGATCAAGGCGGCCCGGCGCCCGGTGATACTTGCAGGCGGCGGCGTACGCACGGCCGGCGCTACGCGCGGACTTGAAACACTGTTAAAGAAAACCGGCATCCCAGTGGTCTGCTCACTCATGGGGCTGGATGCCATTGCGCATGATAACCCGGCTTTCTCCGGCATGATAGGCGCTTACGGCAACCGCTACAGCAACCTGGCGCTGGCTAACTGCGATCTGCTGCTGGTGCTGGGGTCGCGGCTGGATACCAGGCAGACCGGCACCCGCCCCGAGACCTTCGCCCGCGGCGCTAAAAAAGTGCACGTAGACATAGACCCGCATGAGCTGGGCGGCAAGATAAAAACCGATTTGGCCGCGCGCGCGGACCTGAAAGTTTTTTTAAAGCGGCTCAACTCAGGGCTGAAAAGCTTCAACAGGAACGACCTGTCCGGCTGGTACCGCGCCATAGCCGGGTTCAGGGAAAAATTTCCGGAGATAGAAACGGAGGAGAGCGCCGGAGAGATAAATCCCAACCGGTTTATGGCGCTGCTGGCGGAACATTCCCGCGAGGGAGACATAATCTGCGTGGATGTGGGGCAGAACCAGATGTGGGCGGGACAATCCTTCCGCCTGAAAAAAGGTCAGCGCATGCTCCTCTCCGGCGGTATGGGTTCAATGGGCTTCTCCCTGCCCGCGGCCATCGGCGCGTCCATAGCCTGCCCGGGCAGACGCGTACTGGCGATATGCGGCGACGGCGGCATACAGGTGAACATCCAGGACATGGATTCCCTGGCGGTCCGCAAACTGCCGGTGAAGGTGATACTGATGAACAACGGCTGCCTTGGCATGGTCAGACAGTTCCAGGATATTTATTTCGGCGGGCGCAGGCAGTCCACGGAGGTGGGTTACCACTGCCCCGACCTGAAGAAGATAGTGGAGGCTTACGGTGTGCCCGTGCGCGTGGTGCGCGCGATGGCGCATGCGGACGGCGCGCTGCGCGCGGCCCTGGCCTCAAAAGGCCCGGCTTTGGTGGAAGTGAAACTCACCCGCGAGACTGCGGTAGAGCCCAAGCTGACGGTTGACAGACCCATAGAAGACATGTCGCCGCATATGTCCCGCAGGCGCCTGCGCGAAACCATGATAATAAAACCGCTGCTGGAGACAAATGAAAAAACTTAAGGTGTTGCTTACAGGCGGATCTGGAATGGTGGGGAAAAACATCCTTGAGCATCCGTATGCGGAAAAATATAAATTTTTCGCCCCGGACATACCGGATCTGGACCTGTTCAATTTTGAGGCCGTGAAGGAATACATCGCAAAAGTGAAGCCGGACTTTATAATACACGCGGCTGGCCGCGTCGGCGGGATACAAGCCAATATGGCCAACCCGGTGGCCTTCCTGCTTGAGAATCTTGATATGGGGCGCAACCTGGTGTGGGCGGCCCGCCAGTGCGGTGTTAAAAAGCTGCTAAACCTGGGTAGTTCCTGCATGTACCCGCGCAACGCAGTCAACCCGCTTAAAGAGGAGATGGTGCTACAGGGCGAGCTTGAACCCACCAACGAGGGCTACGCC
>CAZYFL010000043.1:0-5005 GCA_964646805.1 uncultured Elusimicrobiaceae bacterium
ATAGTCCGCCTAAACTCATTTGGATTTTTTAAGGGTTTGCTTACCTGCCGGCGTTTTTAATAAAATATACATGGAACGGACCTTTCTGACCCGTTTGTCCCATACAAATTATGAACAATGAGAAAATAGCGATAATAGGACTTGGAGTAATAGCCCCCAAAGCCCTCAATAAGGAGGCTTTCTGGAAAAATGTGCTGGAAGGCCGCAACTGCATAGGCGAGGTACCAGCGGACCGCTGGGATTGGAGGCTCTACTACTCGGAAGACCATAAAGCCCCGGACAAGACCTATTCCAGGATAGGCGGCTTCATTGAGGGCTTCAAGTTCGATCCCCTCAGGTATAAGATACCTCCCCAGACCGCCGCGCAGATTTCCCGCCTGCAGCAGATGACCATTGAAGCCGTACGCATGGCCATGGAAGATTCGGGCTATGATACGAAGCCTTTCAACCCCAAAATGGTCGCTGCCGTTATCGGAAATTCCATGGGCGCGATGCGCAAGGAAATGACGGACATGCGCGTTTACAAGTTCTACAACGAGGACATCCTGAAAAAGACCGCCTCCTTCGCGGCCCTGCCGCGGGAAAAACGCGATGCCATCCTAAAAGAGTACGAGGCGGGCATAGACGAAGGAATAATCGGAATAACGGAAGACACCATGCCGGGCGAGCTGTCCAACGTGACGGCGGGCCGCATAGCCGGCATTTTTAATTTTAACGGCCCCAACATGACCATGGACGCGGCCTGCGCCTCTTCAATGGCAGCGCTGGACTACGCAACGCTGGGCCTGCGGGCGGGTAAGTTCGACATGGCGGTGGCGGGGGGAGCGGATGAGATGATGTCGCCGCCGGCTTTCGTCAAATTCTGCAAAATAGGCGCCCTGTCCGCTGATGGCTCCTACTCCTTTGACGAACGGGCCAACGGCTTCGTGATGGCGGAGGCGGTCTCTATTTACATACTTAAACGCCTGTCCGACGCGGTGCGCGACGGCGACAGGATTTACGCCCTGATAAATTCCGTGGGCGCGTCTTCGGACGGCAAGGGCAAGGGCATAACCGCCCCCAACCCCAAGGGCCAGAAAATAGCCATAGAAAACGCCTTCAACCAGGTGGATTACTCCCCGGCGGACGTGGATTTTGTAGAAGCGCACGGCACCGCGACAAGGGTGGGAGATGCCGTAGAAGTACAGACGCTTCAGGAAGTGTTCGGCCCGCATATGGGCGGTGGCAAAAAACTCGGGCTTACCTCAATAAAGTCGCAGATAGGCCACTCCAAGGCCGCCGCCGGGGCGGTGAGCATAGCCAAAACGGCGCTCGCGATCTATAACAAAACCCTTCCTACCTCCATAAATTATGTCAAACCCAATCCTGGCATAAACCTGGAACTGTTCCGCGTGATAACCCTGGCGGAGGAGTGGAAAAAGGAAGGCATACGCCGCGCCAATGTCTCGTCTTTCGGGTTCGGCGGCGCCAATTTTCACGTTACCATGGAAGAATACACCGGCCCTGATCACCAGCGGGATGCAAAAGTCTCCGCGGAGGCAGTCGCGCCGCGCGCCCAAGTTGAGGTTGTGGAGAACCCCAACGCGCCTTTCGCAAGCATACAGGGCGAAGCTGTGACCTTTACGGGAGCGACTCCCGCCGAAGCGATAAACCAGGCCAGGGCTGCAGCGGAGGGCGCCATCTCGCAATGGCCCGAAACCTACCCGCTGTCGGCCTTCGCCCAGCCTTTGCAGATGAAGCTTAAAGCCGCGTGGGGAGTGTCCATAGTGGCCAGGTCTCCGAAAGATTTAATGGAGAAAGTTTCCTTCCTGGCAGCTAACGCCAAAGACGAAACCTGGATCGCGCCGCCGCTCAATTTTAAGCTGAAAGGCGTTTACACTTTCAAGACCGGCAGGAATAACGCCAAAGTGGGTCTGCTGTTCCCCGGTCAGGGCTCGCAGTATGTAGATATGATGAGGGACCTAGCCGCCAAGTACGCCATTGTTCAGGCGACTTTCAACGAAGCCGACGTCATACTTGAAAAGATGACAGGCTTGCGCCTGACTGAAGTCCTGTGGTCCAGACCCGGCGAAAGCAGGGAAGACCTGACAAAGCGCGAAGACGCAATAAAGCAGACCCAGCTAACCCAGCCCGCCATGCTGACAGCCGACATAGCGATGTACCGTCTTTTCAAAGAATTCGGCATAAAGCCGGACATGGCCATAGGCCACAGCCTGGGCGAATACGCCGCCGCCACCGCCGCCGGCATTTTTACTTTTGAGGACGGCCTGCGCGCCGTAACCAGCCGCGCCAGGGAAATGTCAGCGGTAAAAGTGACCGACCCCGGTAAGATGGCCTCCGTAGCCTGGGGCTGCGATAAAGTTGAAGCCGAACTGAAAAAGATAAAAGGCTACGTTATCTGCGCCAACAAGAACTGCCCCCTGCAGACCGTGATCGCCGGCGAAGCTGCGGCCGTGGAACAAGCCGTGCGAAAATTCAAGGAGCTGGGAGTTGAGGCGGGCGAGATCCCGGTTTCACACGCCTTCCATTCCAATATCATAGAGCCCGCCATGGGGCCCTACCGCAAGTTCCTCCAGAACATACCGATAAAGCCGGCCGACCTGCCGATACTGTCCAACGTGACCGCTGATTTTTTCCCTCAGGATACGCAGGGCATATACGACATGCTGATAAAGCAGATGACGAGCCCTGTGGAATTCATCAGGCAGCTGGAACGCATGTACGCCGAGGGAGTGCGCACCTTTATAGAGTGCGGCCCGAAACGCGTCCTGAGCGCGTTCGCCGCCTCCACGCTTAAGAACAAGCCGGACGTTAGCATACTCGCCTCCAACCACCCGAAGCGCGGCGGCATAACCGAGTTCAACGATCTGCTGGCAAATATACCGGCGCTGGGCATACCGGTTAAATGGCACGGGAAAAAACCCCAGGCCGGAGGGAAATTCTTTAATCCTTATTACCAGAACTGGGCCCTGCAGCAGCAGGCCGGAGGAGCCGTAATGCATAATAAAATAGACCCTGTTTCCATCCCTTCATCCCTCATCCCCCATCCCTCCTCCCTTTCTCAGGACCAGGCTTCCTTCGCCGAAAAATCCGGCTTCAACTTCAACCCGATAGCGGTCTCCGGTATAGCCGGAGGTACGCCCGGCACCTGGGATAAATTATTCCGCGAACATAACCTTGACGAAATACTCGCCGGGAAGAATATGATAGAACCGATCCCTGCAGGGTGGCGCGCGAAACAGATAGATAAGAATATCATGCGCGTGATAAAATCTCCGACCGGCAACCACAGCATAGAGAAGATAGAATCCGTGGACCAGGCCATTAAGCTGTCCGCCCGCAGCGGCCGCCTGGATATAGAAAAAGAATTCGGCCTGCCCAACACCGTAGCGAAAGCGCTGGACACGACGTTCAAGATGGCCATAGGCGCGGGCGTACTGGCGCTGAAAGACGCGGGCCTGCCGCTGATCCATTATTATAAGAAGACCACTACAGGCGGCTGGCTGCCGGAGAAATGGGCGCTACCCGAACCGGTGGCCTCGGAAACCGGAGTGATATTCGCGTCGGCTTTCCCTGTTATGGAATCGCTACTTAAGGAAGTAACGCATTATTTCAATTATAAATACTCGGGCCGCACCGCCGAACAGCTGTGGGAGGTTTACCACCGGATAGTAGACAAGCTGCCGGCCGAGAGCGATAAAGCCGCTCTGCGTGCGTGGCTGCAAGGTAACTTCTCGGATTACCGGCCCGGCGCGCACAGAGACCCGTATACTTTCAGCCAGAACTTCCTGTTGAAAGTGATACCGATAGCGGACAGTCAGTTCGCCCAGTGGGTGGGCGCCAGGGGCCCGTCTATACACGTAAACGCGGCCTGCGCCTCCACCACCCAGGCGGTGCACCTGGCAGAATCCTGGATACGCGCCGGCAAATGCAAGCGCGTTGTGGTGATAGGCGCCGACGACATAACCAGCGAGATAGTACAGGAATGGACCCTGCCCGGCTTCCTCGCCTCAGGCACGGCCACCACCGCGGAAAACGTTTCGGAAGCCGCCCTGCCTTTTGACCGCCGCCGCCACGGGCTGATAGTCGGAGCCGCCGCGGTGGCCATGGTCATAGAAGACGAAACCCTCACCCGCGGCCGCGGAATGAAGCCGCTCGCGCGCCTGTTGCTGACCGAATGCGCGAACTCCGCCTTCCACGTCACCCGCCTTGATACCGACCATGTGGCCTCCGTGATGGAAAAATTCGTAGCCAAGGCGGAGAATATTTACGGCCTTAAGAAAGAGGAGATGGCGCCGCATACGATGTTCATGTCGCACGAGACCTATACCCCGGCCCGCGGCGGCAGCGCCTCGGCCGAAGTTAAGGCGCTGAAAAAAGCTTTCGGCGCCTGCGCCGACAAGGTGGTGGTCAGCAACGTAAAGGGCTTCACCGGCCACTCCATGGGCGCGTCGCTGGAGGACGTGATAGCCATCCGCGCCCTCAACACCGGCATAATCCCGCCCATAGCCAATTACAGGGAACCGGATCCGGAACTGGCCGGCATAAACCTTTCCAAAGGCGGCCGCTACGACCTGAAGTACGCGTTGCGTTTTGCGGCTGGTTTCGGTTCGCACATGGCCATGTCTCTAACCGAGCGCGTCTGGAAAGAGGGGGAAAGCCGCTACGAAAACCAGACCCGCTATCAGGACTGGGTAAAAGAAGTTTCCGGCGACACTTCGGCGGAGCTGGAAGTGGTTTTCAACACCCTCAGGGTAAAAGACAGGAAGACCGCCGGTTTTCGGACCCCTGTCCCGGTCAGAGAACCCGTCGGCGTAACCGCAGCGTCCGCGCTAAAATCCGTAAACCCTGAAACTCAAACCGTAACCCGCCTGACGGAACCGAAACCGGTTTCGGCTACCGCTTCCGAACCTTCGTCCATCATCCCTCCTCCTTCATCCTTAAGCGAGAACTCCATCCGGGCTGAGATCCTGACAATGATCGCCGACAAGACCGGCTACCCGAA
>CAZYFL010000043.1:5105-11712 GCA_964646805.1 uncultured Elusimicrobiaceae bacterium
CCTCAAGGACTACCCGACGATAAGACACTGCATCCGTTTCGTCATGGACGAAACGATAAAGGCAGCCGGACAACCAGGCAATGAGGCAACTGTGCAACTGGAAACCCAGGAACCTAATCGCCCAATCACCCAGCCGCCGGTTCCGATTTCCGAACCTTCGTCCCTCATCCTTCATCCTTCATCCTTAAGCGAGGACTCCATCCGGGCTGAGATCCTGACAATGATCGCCGACAAGACCGGCTACCCGAAAGACATGCTGGAGCTGGACCTGGACATGGAAGCGGACCTGGGCATAGACACGGTTAAACAGGCCGAATTGTTCGCCGCTATACGCGAACACTACGCCATACCGCGAAAAGATAACATCTCCCTCAAGGACTACCCGACGATAAGACACTGCATCCGTTTCGTCATGGACGAAACGGGCGCGGCAGTACGACAACAGGACAGTACTACAGTTAAAGAAGAATCGCCGCAAGGCCGCGTTGCCGCGCTGCCGGACTCTATTCAGCCCGAGTTGATTGATCTCACTGCTAAACCGGCAGAAAGACCGGCGGAAAAACAATCCAGGCATGAGCATCCCAGGCGCCACATCCGCCACGTACCCGTCATCATACAGGCGCCCGTAGAACAGGAAGTAATAAAAAAACTCTCGCCCAAACGCCCTGTAGCGATATTCGCGGAGGATCTGGACCTGGCCAGGGCTTTTCGGGCGGAGCTCAACAAACACCGCGCCGATTCCTATATCTTTACCATGGCCAAAACCAAGATGAAAGACGCCATAACAGTGGACTTTAAGGATATCCCTGCGCTGGAGAAAGCGCTGGTCGGCTTCGCCGCCGCACACCCCGACACACAGGGAATAGTTTATCTCCCCGGCTGCATGGTGAAGTCGCTCTCGCTGGAGACGGCGGCCACGGAAGACCTGAAACGCTACGCGCTGCCGCTGTTCCTGGCGGCCAAACACCTGGGTGCCGGCCTGGCAAAAGCGGATCCCGGTCATACCACATTCCTGGCGGTAGTTACCACGCTCGACGGAGGCTTCGGCTACAAGACGCGGGATGCCTACGACCCGATATACGGCGCCATATACGGCCCGACGCTGTGCCTGCGCAAGGAGTTTGAGCGCAGCGCCGTGAAGCTGCTTGATTTTGAGCCCAGTTCGTCAAACCAGACCATAGTGCAGAAGACCTTCTACGAGATACTCTACTCGGACAAGCGCCTTGCGATAGGCTACGCCGACGGCAAGCGCTGGACGCTTGTAGGCAAGCCGCAGACTCTGGATACGTCCCGCCAGACCACGCCGCTGGAAGGCAAAACCGTGCTGATAACCGGCGGCGGGCGCGGCCTGGGGGCGCTGTTCTCCAGGATGCTGGCGGAACAGCACAGGCCTAACCTGGCGCTGTTGGATATAATAGACCTCAATGACAAGGCGAAACGCCTGACCGCCATGAGCCCGGAAGAGCTGAAAGCCTACAAGACCGGCGAACTCTGGGCCGGGATAAAGGCGGCGGCGGAGAAACCGACGCCCGCCATGCTTGAGCGCGAGTTCACTAAACTCAAGGACGCGGCGGACATGCACAACAACCTGGAGGCCATACGCGCCCTCGGCGTGAAGGTTTCCTATTACCGCTGCGACCTGAACGACAGCGAGGCCTTCAACGGCGTAATGCAGAATATAAAGGCGGACTTAGGCCAGGTGAACGGCGTGGTGCATTTTGCGGGCCTGGAACGCTCAAAGCTCGCCGTGGACAAAACCGTGGAAGAGTTCATGCTTATCTTCAGTACCAAATCGGATTCCGCCATCAACCTGTGGAAGTCCGGCATAGTAAAAGAGAAGGGCTTCTGGGTAATGGTTTCCTCCATAGCCGGCAAATTCGGCAACCTGGGCCAGACCGACTACGCTGCGGCCTCGGACTACATAGCCAAGTTCTGCCTCAGCCAGAGCAACCGCGGCGTGCGCGCTTTCAGCGTTGATATGACGGGCTACGCCCAGATAGGCATGGGCGCCAGGCCCGGCGTGGAGGCCTTCCTGAAATCGCAGGAGATGGAGTTCCTCTATCCCGAGGAAGGCATGCAGGCTGTGATAGACGAGCTGGTCTACGGCAAGGTCCCTGAAATAATACTCTCGGGGAGCCTCGGCAAGCTGGATTGGGACAAGCAGCTGCTATACGAGCCCAACTTCCCATCCCAAGCCTCCACCGGCTTCCACTTCGCCCCTAAAGTAGAGGACCTGCTGAAGGGGGAAAGCCTCTCGGCCGTCAAGGAATTTTCGCTGGAGCAGGATCCGTACCTGCTGGACCACTCCATAAACGGCACCCCTTATGTGCCCGGAGTAATCGGTCTCGAGACCTTCGCCGAGGCTTCGGCCATTGTGACCGGCGCGCCCCCTAAAGTGCTTACCGGAGTGCGCTTCGCAGTTCCCATAAAACTGCTCCGCAACAAGCCGGCCGAGGTGAAACTAAAGGCCGTTGCCGTGGCGGACGGCATTGAGTTGCGCATGGAATCGGATTTCGTCAGCCCCAGAGGCCTGCGCCTGGGTACTACGCGGACGCACTTCAGGGCGGTATCCGCGGGCGACGCGCCTTCTTCCTGGAAAGATTCAATGCGCCCCGCGCTGCCGAAAACCAGAAAGTACAAAATCGATGCGCAGACAATATATAAAACTTACTTCCACGGCCCCAGCTTCCAGGTTCTGGACGGAATAATTTCCGTGGAAAAGAATTCCGTGCTGGCGGTGTTCAAGCGGCCGGTTGCCCCGCTCTGGAAAAACAGGCATCCGAAGCTGGTCTTCCATCCGCTGGTGTTTGAGGCCCTTTTCCAGGCCTGCGGCTGGCGCGACATACAGTTTGACAGGGCCATAGCGCTGCCCGACGCGATAGGCGCCGCCATCGTCTACGACCACGAACCGGTTGACCCGGAAACGCTGTTCGTCTACGGCGTATTCAAGGGCCGCACTGAGGACAACCGCAGCCTCTACGACGCGTGGGCTTTTGACCCTGAATTTAATCTGGCAGCGGAACTGCGCGACTACGCGATGATTCCGACGCCGATATGATGGATGAAGGCATAGAAGAGTGGGCTGGAACCGGGACGAAGATAAAATTCATCAGGGTGGAGGGGCTTGAAGCGGGGGACGCGCTGTCTCCGGACGAAGCTCTGAGGTATTCCACCTTCCGTATGGAAAAGCGCCGCAGCGAATGGCTGGCAGGGCGGCTGGCGGCCAAGCTGCTGCTGGCCGGGGGGGCGGCGGGAAAAAAATTATCGTCTTTTGAAATAACCGCCGACAGCCTGGGCCGCCCATCCTGCGGCGGCGCGTTGCTTTCCATTTCACATTCAGGCGGCTGGGCCATGGCGGCTGGGAAACCGGGCTCCGGTTTCCTGGGCGCCGACCTGGAAAAAACGGAAGAACGTCACCCTGCCTGGTACCGCGATTATTTCCACAGCTCCGAACTCCCGAAGCCGGAACCTTCGGAAGCTACAAGGATCTGGGCGATGAAAGAAGCTCTGCTTAAAGCCCTGGGCCTGGGCCTGATGGCCGACCCGCTGGATATAAGAACGGACGAAAAAATAAGGTTCAGCGGCAAGGCGCTCAAGCGCTACATGGAACTGGGCAGCCCGTCTTTCTCCGTTGAGACCAGGCCCCTGCCGGAAGGCTTCTGGACGGCAGTAGCGGCAGATAACCCCGGTTAATAAAAGGTAACATATAGCAATAAGGCGAGGGAACAATAATGGCAGATTTAATGGAAGACCCCATAACGGGCGCCTCTAACGCGCAGGACGCCGGGAAAAAAGTCCACCCTAAGAAAGTGCGCGTAGCGCCCGAATCCCTCAGGAAATTCCGCGAAACGTACGCGCAGGCGGCGGCCGGCGGCCCGCCGGAAAAGATAGCCGCCCAGAGAGCCAAGGGCAAACTGACCGCCCAGGAAAGGATAGCCTATCTGGTTGACGATGGATCCTTCCAGGAAATCGGGCTCCTGATGGAATCCCGCTGTACGGATTTCGGCATAAAAGACAAGCATATAAAAGGCGACGGCGTCATCACCGGCTTCGGCAGGATAGGCGGTCGTCCCGCGGCCATTTTTTCGGAGGACTTCACACAGCTGGGGGGGTCCCTCGGCCGCACCCACGCCGACAAAATAGCCAGGCTGATGGACATGGCCGCCGCCGCGCGCATTCCTGTCATAGGGATACTTGACTCCGGCGGCGCCCGCATACAGGAAGGCGTGGACTCTCTTGACGGCTACGGGGAGATATTTTACCGCAACGCCAGATTTTCCGGAATCATCCCGCAGATTTCCATAATCCTGGGCCCCTGCGCCGGCGGCGCGGTATATTCACCTGCCCTCACGGACTTTGTTTTCATGGTCAAAGGCATAAGCCACATGTTCGTCACCGGCCCGGAAGTGGTCAAAGCGGCTACCGGGGAAGAGGTGGATTTTGAAACCCTCGGCGGCTCCATGACGCACGCCTCCAAATCCGGCGTGTGCCATTTTGTGGCCAACTCCGAGCCGGACTGCTTCAGGCAGGTCAAGGAACTGCTGGGTTTCCTGCCGCAAAACCGCTTTGAGAACCCTCCCGCCCAGGATGCCGGGGATTCAGCCGACCGCAAAACACCCCTGCTGGAAAAACTCTGCGAAGTGGACCCGCGCAAGCCCTACCGCGTACACCATATAATCTGGTGGCTTTCTGACGACCACAAATTCCTGGAAGTGCACCACGCCTTCGCCAAGAACATAGTTGTGGGTTTCATCCGCCTGGGCGGCCAGGTGGTGGGCGTGATAGCCAATAACCCGGCGCATATGGCGGGAGCTTTGGACATAAACGCTTCAGATAAAGCCGCGCGCTTCATCCGTTTTCTGAACAATTTCAACATACCCATACTTACGCTGGTGGATGTGCCCGGCTACTGGCCCGGCGTGGCGCAGGAGCACGGCGGCATAATCCGCCACGGTGCCAAGCTGCTGTACGCCTATTCCGAGGCTACCGTCCCCAAAGTAACGCTGGTACTGCGCAAAGCCTACGGCGGCGCTTATATAGCCATGAGTTCCAAGCTGATGGGCGGCGATATAAACTTCTCCCTGCCCTCGGCGGAGATAGCCGTGATGGGTCCGCGCGGAGCCGTTGAAATACTCTACTCCCGCCAGATCAAAGAGGCGAAAGAAGAGGAAAGGGAAGCCCTCCGGGCGAAGCTGGCCAGGGAATATTCCGACAAGTTCGCCTCGCCCTACCAGACGGCCTCCACAGGCTCCATAGACGAAGTAATAGAGCCGTGCCAGGCCCGCACCCGGCTGATCGGAGCCTTCCGGCTGCTGGCCGGCAAGCGCCGCCCCGGCGAGCACGCGCACACCGGGAATATACCGCTGTAATCCGCTGTACGAAAAAGGCCTGAAGAAACCGACGGCAACGCCGGCTTCTTTATTTATCGCCGCATAGCTTACCGGCTGCGCGGCGTTCTCATTGTTACGGCGCGGGGAAATCTTTTATAATCAGGGTATGGTAAATTCAATCTCCGACTGGTTTGATTCCAGCCTCATCTTGGGTAACACGCCGGAAGCATACGGGTCCGCCTTAACAGCCTTCGCCGTGGCGCTGGCGCTGATATACCTGATAAAAAATATCGGCATAGGCCGCCTTAAAGCGCTGGCCAAAAAGACCGAGACAGACTTAGACGATCTGCTGATAGTCCTGACGGAGAAATTTAACCGGTTTGAATACCTGCTGGCCGCCTTCTTTGTATCAACGCGCTGCCTGCAGCGCGGCCCGGCCTTTGACAGGACTTTTAAGGCTGTCCTGCTGCTGGTCTTCACCTATCGCGCCATAACCATAGTACAGGAGCTGCTCTCCTACTGGATAACCAGGATGGCGGCCCGGCGCGAACTCTCCGGCCAGGCGAAGGACTCCGTCGTCAGGAGCACGCAGGTAATACTGCGCTCGCTGGTATGGGTAGGCGCGACCCTGTTCGTGCTGGACAGCCTTGGCGTTAATATTTCGGCGGCGCTCACCGGCCTCGGCATAGGCGGCGTGGCCGTTGCGCTGGCCGCGCAGGCTATACTCGGCGACTTGTTCAATTTCTTCGTCATACTGCTGGACAAGCCTTTCAGCATTGGGGATTTTATAACCTCTGATGCCGTTTCCGGCGCCGTAGAGCATATCGGCCTTAAATCCACCCGCATACGCAGCCTTTCAGGCGAGCTGGTGGTAATCTCCAACTCCAACCTGCTCGGCTCGCGCATACGCAACTATAAGGACCTCACAAAGCGCCGGGTGGTATTCAAGACCGCCATAGTCTACGGAACAAAGCCGGAACTGCTCAGGAAGATACCCGCCGTAATAAAAGAGGCCGTTCAGGCCTGCAAGGCCGAGTTTGACCGCTGCAACCTTTACAACTACGGGGACTTCTCTCTGGACTTTGAGACCGTCTATTACCTGAACGAGCCCGATTACGGCGCTTATATGGCCGCTCAAGAGCAGGTGTTGCTGACGGTAATAGAGGGCCTAGCCGCCGCCGGGGCGGAACTGGCCTACCCGACGCAGATTTTAGTGAAAAAGTGTAACTGCTCAGGTAGCCAGTAGTCAGAATTCAGGAGTCAGGAGTCAGAAGTCG
>CAZYFL010000044.1:0-11434 GCA_964646805.1 uncultured Elusimicrobiaceae bacterium
TTGATTTTATCCTCTCCGGGGAAGCCCTGAGCGCAGGGGAGGCTTACAGGCTGGGGTTTGTCAACAAGCTGCTCGGTGCCGGGAATTTTGATGAAGAAGCGCGAAAATATCTGGGCAGATTCGCGGATCTGAGCGATTCCTCGTTTCAGCTTACTAAGAAGACGTTCAAGAAACTGCATATGGCGGATTTCCCTGAAAAACTCAAGGCCGCGGAGGATATCTATCTTGACGTCCTTGCGAAAACGGAAGATGGGACGGAAGGCCTTACGGCCTTTCTTGAGAAAAGAAAGCCGGTGTGGAACAAGCGGAATACAGTATAGCTTGAAAGGGTTACCGCGCTTAGGAGGATATTATGAAAGCGGCAATTTTTTACGAAAAGGGCAGCCCTCTCAAAATAGAGGAAATCCCTGTTTCCAGGCCCAAAGGGCGGGAGGTTCTGATCAAAATACGGGCCTGCGGGGTTTGCCACACCGACCTTCACTATCTTGACCACGGCGTACCCACTTTCAAAAAGCCGCCGATCATCCTCGGCCACGAACCCTCAGGGATCGTGGAGGAGGCCGGGCCTGAAGCCCGAAAATTCAAAAAGGGGGACAGGGTTATAATCCCGCCGGTATTTTCCTGCGGGGAGTGCGCCTTATGCCGCACCGGGCATGAAAATATCTGCGAAAACATGGTCATGCTGGGAAACCATATTAACGGCGCATTCGCCGAATACATGACTGTCGGCGAGAAGGACGTGATCCCGCTTCCCGACGAAATTCCTTTAGAGGAAGGCGCAATTATAACCGACGCCCTCGCCACGCCTTTTCACGCTCTGAAAAACAGGGCCAACCTGAAGCCGGGAGATGTTATCGCCGTTTTCGGCTGCGGCGGCGTAGGGATGAATGTGGTGCAGGTGGCTAGCGCCATGGGCGCCAAAGTTATCGCGGTGGATGCGGTTGAGGGAAAGTTGAGCCTGGCGCGGAGCCTGGGCGCGTCCGAAACAGTTTTGGCCGTCAAAGGAGAGGACACGGCAAAGAAGATAAGAAAGATGACCGGCGGAGGGGTTGATATCGCTCTGGAGGCCATCGGGATGTCCCAGACTCTGGAAACAGCCTTTGGCTCCATCAGAGCCGGAGGCCGGCTGATCGTCCTTGGTTACTGTTCTGACCCGCTCACCATAAACCCCGCCAGGATAATGTTCAGAGAAATGGAGATTATCGGCTCCCTAGGCTGCAGGCCCGTAGATTTTCCCCGGGTGATAGAGCTGATAAGGCTCGGGAAAATAAAACTCAAGGAACTCGTCACGCACAGGTTTCCTCTCAACGATATCAACGGCGCCTTCGATCTTTTAAGAAACCACGACCAATCTCTCCTTCGGTCCATCATATTGCTCTGATGAAGAGATTACAGCGATGAAGAAACGATTACAGTGATTGGGAAGCGATGACAACCCGCTTTATCGTTGCAATCTCCCTGATTTTATCACTGTAATCCCTTAATTATGAAAATTCTGGTATGCGTGAAACAGATCCCTGACATGGCTTCTAAATTAGAACCGGACACGGCGAAGCTCTGGCTCGATGAAACTGACCTGGCGTTCCAGATTAACGAATATGACGAATACGCGGTGGAGGAAGCCGTAAGACTCAAAGAGCAGCGGGGCTCCGAACCGACGGACATTGTAGCGCTTTCGATAGGTCCCGTCCGGGCGCTTGAGGTGGTAAAAAAAGCCCTGGCCATGGGCTGCGACCGCGGGGTGCACATACAGGATGATGAAAGCCGCCTGAAGGACCCGTGGCAGATAGCCTCGCTCGCGGCGGCCTACGCAAAAAAAGAAAATTTCGATATCATTTTCACCGGTATGCAGTCGCAGGACCGCGGTTCCGCCCAGACGGGACCTGCCCTTGCCGGGGCGCTTGGTTACTCCTGCGTTACCACGGTAATCGCCTTCAGACTGGAGGGGGAAGTGATAACGGCTGAACGCGAGCTGGAAGGCGGCGCCAGGAGCGTGATTAAATTGAAGCTGCCCGCAGTTATCACCTGCGAGCTGGGCTTGAACACCCCGCGCTATCCGACTTTGCCCAATATCATGAAAGCCAGGAAAAAGGAAATAGCCGTATTTAAGGCGACTGAGCTGGGAGTTGAAAACCCCAGGGTGATCACGGAGAAATTTTTTGCGCCGGTTAGGAAAGGGTGCGGCCTTGTTCTTGAGGGCGAAGCCGCCGCGCTAGCCGGGAAAGTAATTGAAATACTCAAAGAAAGGACTACTGTCCTGAGAGGTTGGGCCGTCTGAAGGGCGACTGTCTGCCGGCAGGCAGGCAGCCCCTGATACGGCACAGCCAAAGGCTACTGAGCAATTAGCTTTACATTTGTAACTGCTCAGGTAGCCAGAATCCAGAAGCCAGAATTCAGAATAATCTGCAACTTCTTACTCCTGACTACTGAATTCTGACTACTGTCTACCTGAGTAGTTACTTACATTTAATGAAAGCCTTGCTTGTCTTTGAATACCGCCACGGAAAACTTACGGAAGCGAATTCGGAGCTTTTTAGTTTTGCCGCCGGACTTGACGCGCAATACTCAGGCGTCCTTGTCGGAGAAGAGTCCGCCTTGCCCGCCTTTGAAGGCAAACTTTACCTTGGCGACATTGCGGTGTGCAAAGAGTATAACCCGCAATTGCACACGGAAATTATCCTTCAGGCGGCTCAAAAAGAAAACCCTGATTATATCGTTTTCACACATTCCTCTTACGGCTGGGACCTGGCCCCGCGCGTGGCATCCAGGCTCGGGATTGGCCAGATTTCCGAAATAATCGGGGTTTCCGAAGGGAAATTTGAAGTCGGCTGCTGCAACGGGAAGATGCGCAGGCTGGTGCGCCCCGCCACCCCGAAAGCGGTCCTGACTATACAGGAAGGCGCCTTCCCTTTCACAGGGAAAACCGGGGGGACGCCGGAAGTGGAAAACCTTGTTCCCCGCATGGCGGGCGCCAGGCTGGAATTCGTCGGTTATAAAGAGGCAGGGAAGCGAGAGTTGGACCTGGCGGGCGCGGAAGTGATAGTAAGCGCGGGCCGCGGAGTGGGAAAGAAGGAGAATATCCCTGCCATAGCCGAACTGGCCAAAGTCTTAAAGGGCGAAATGGGCGCAAGCCGGCCCGTAGTGGATGCCGGCTGGGTTGAACACAGCCGGCAGGTGGGCGCCACAGGACAGATAGTTTCACCGAAACTTTATGTGGCCTGCGGGATTTCAGGCGCGACGCAGCATCTTACCGGCATGCGAAACTCAGAGTTCATCGTGGCCGTAAACAAAGACAAGGATGCCCCCATCTCCGAGGTGGCCGACATTATGGTGATAGCCGACGTAATACCGTTCGTGACGGCTCTCACAGGGAAGCTGAAAAAATGTAACTGCTCAGGTAGACAGAATTCAGAATTCAGGAGTCAGAATGAAGATGCCAGCGACAAGATTTGAGGATCTGGCGGCGTGGCAAAGGGCCCAACAGTTTGTGCTTGCGGTTTAGCTGTTGGAGGCTTATTGGCAGGCTATTCTGAATTCTGGCTCCTGAATTCTGTCTACCTGAGTAGTTACGAAAAAATATGAAACTACAAGCAAAGCCGGCCTCGGTCTCTAACACCCAGCTCGCCGACGTCATCTTCCCCCATCACGCCAACGCCATGGGCACGGCCTTTGGGGGCAAAATCCTGGAAATGGCGGACAAGGCAGCCGGGGTCTGCGCCATGCGCCACTCGGGACAGACCTGCGTGACAGTGGCCATGGACCGCGTGGAGTTCCTGATTCCCGTGCGGGTCGGAGACCTCCTGATAGTAAAGGCGAGCCTTGAGCGCGTGGGCCGCACCTCCATGGCCATCGCGGTAGATGTCTTTTCTGAGGACCTGCGCAGCGGAAAGCGCCGGCGCACCAATACCTGCCATATCACCATGGTCGCGGTGGATAAAAAAGGCCGGCCCGCGCCAGTGCCTCCGTTGATATGAAGAGATTACAGGAATAATTCTTATTCATCGCCGTAATCACTTCCCCATCGCGCTATCTCTTCTAAAACTTGACTGGCACGAAGACGACTTTCTATCATACTTTAGCGCACGGATTCAACATTCTTAAAATATGACCGCTCTTGAAGCAAAAATAAGCGCAGGAAACCGCGTATGAGCCGCAATCTGGAGGCCTCCCTCGCGCATTGCCGGGAACTCGCGGAGGACATGAGCTTCGCCTGTGTAAGCAGCCATAAAGAAAAAACCGGCGAGGGGGCGGTGGGCTATTTTCCCGTCTATAGCCCTCTGGAACTTTATCATGCCGCAGGCTACCTTCCTGTGGCCGTCCACGGCGGCGGCAACCAGATAGAGATAACGGCCGCGGACTCACGCTTCGGTTCTTTTATCTGCTCCATCGTAAAGAGCACCATGGAGCTTGGGATGAAGGGACACCTTGACGTCCTTGACGGCGTGGTTTTTCACGATATCTGCGATTCGGCGCGCAACCTTGCCTGGCTCTTTGAGCGCAACTTCAAGGACAAGTTATTCATGGAGTATATCCACCTGCCCCAGAAACCGGATGTGCCCGCAGCCGCGGCATTTCTCAAAGGGGAGTATGAAAGGATATATGCCCGGCTGACCGGTCTGCGCGGGCGCAAGCCGGACACGGACGCCCTCCGGCGGTCCATAAGTCTCTACAACGTGAACCGTGCCCTTCACAGGCGCCTCTACCGCCTACGTTCGGACAGGCCCCAGGACGTGCCCACGGCGGAACTTAATCTCCTGGCGCGCGCCGGCGGCTTTCTCCCCGTTGAGGAACATAACAAAATGCTTGAGGAGTGCCTGACCGGCTTTTCGGCGCGGCAGCGCAAGCCCCGCGACGGCATAAGGGTTGTTGTAGAGGGATCCTTCTGTGAGCAGCCCCCCATTGAACTCCTTGAGCTTCTTGATTCGGTCGGCTGCTTCGCGGTTGACGACGACCTCCTTATCGGTCGCCGCTGGTTCGCAGACGATATCCCCGCCACAGGGGATCCGTTTGCCGCTCTCGCCGGGGCATATATGAAGAGCCCTGTTCCCTCCTCCGTCAGGCATAATCCGGGGGTTCCCCGGACGGAAGCTTTAGTGGAAAGGGTGCGGAGTTACAGGGCGCAAGCCGTGATTTTCATATACGCCAAATTCTGCGAGCCGGGGCTGTTTGACTATGTCCTGTTCAAGGACGTCCTTGAGCGCGAGGGCATCCCGCACCTGCTCATTGAATTTGAGGAAAAAATGTGGACCTTTGATAAAGCCCGCATGGAACTGGAAACCTTCGTGGAATCGCAGTTATTCAAATATGACTGAAACCTCCCCGGGAAACCCCCCAAGCCCTGGACATGCGCACTACCAGGGGCGTATGCACGCTCTTCAGAAAGAGCTTATCACCCGCTGGTACAAGGAACTTCACGGCGTGTGGCTGAGACAGCAGGCTTCGGAGGCTGTTCCCCTGCCCGGGCCCGGAGCCACCGGGGCCGTGCCGCTCATGATCTCCGGCAACTGCGTAGAACTCTTGCAGGCTTTTGACCTCCTGCCGGTGTATCCTGAAATCAACGCCCTGCAACTCGCCATCCGCAAAAAAGCCCTGGAATATCTGCTGAAGGCCGAGGAGATGGGTTATTCCACCGACAATTGCGGCTATGTAAAAGCGGATATGGCCTTTTATCTTGAGGGGGCGGAGACCGCCCAGGGGACGCGCATCCCAAAGCCCTCCCTGATTCTCAACAACTTCGTCGGCTGCAATACCTATATCAAGTGGTTTGAGCACCTGGCCCATTTTACCAAGGCCCCCCTTTTCACCCTGGACATACCTTTCCTGCAGGCTGAAGAGCCGGATGCCGGGCAGGTCCGGTATGTCGCGGACCAGCTTAAGGAGTTAATCCTGCTGCTGGCTGGTGTTTCCGGCCGCCGTTTTGACATTGACCGTTTGCGCGAGATCCTCGCCCTGAGCGCGCGCTCGGAGGAGTTATGGTCCGCCATCAAGGCGACGGCGAAAACCAGTCCCTCCCCCTACGAAGCTTTCTTTGACGCCACCACGATGATGGGCCCTCTCTATGTAAGCCGCGGCACGAGCGAGGGGGTGCGCTTCTTTGAAGAGGCTTTGCGCGAAATGGAAGAAAAGGTGCGCCTCGGAGTGGGAGCCGTGCCGAAGGAGCGCTTCCGCGTAGTGGTAGAAGCGCCCCCGCCGTATCCCTACTTCAAGGCGTTTCGCGACCTCTTCAACACGTGGGGCGCCTGTAGCGTGGCTTCAACCTATTCCTGCGTCGGCGGCACCTGGGAATTCGGTTTCCGCCACGACCCTAAGGACCCGCTGGGCTCCATTGCCCGGCACATGCTGATCCATAATGTATGCAACCGCAACTACCTGCAGCGCTACGATCAGATCCTGCGCTACATCAGGGAATGGAAGGCCGATGCCCTCATCATACATTCAGTAAAGAGCTGCCGGCTCTTCTCGGCGGGGCACGGGGATATGAGGGAGTTTTTCACGGCTAAGGGCATTCCAACTCTCTATGTTGAGTCCGATCTTGAGGACCCGCGCTACTATTCCCACGCCCAGATGCGCAACCGCTTTGACGCTTTCTTTGAGGCCCTGGAGCATAAGAAGTACAAGGGGGTCGGGGTATGATTTACGGCGCGGGCGTTGACGTGGGCTCCACACAGACCAAGGCCGTGGTTATGGACGAGGCGCGCCGGATGCTGGGGCATACCATAATCCCCACGGGCGCCAATGTGATCACAGCGGCAGAGAAGGCATTTCCCCTGGCGGTCAAGGCCGCGGGGTTAACGCCGCAAGATATCGCTTATGTTGTCGGAACCGGTTATGGCCGTTACAAGGTCACCTTCGGGCACTCCCAGATTACGGAAATCTCCTGCCATGCCCGGGGCGCGCACTTCCTGTTTCCGGCCACGCGCACCGTTTTGGACATGGGCGGTCAGGACACCAAGGCCATCCGCATAGGGCCGGCGGGGGACGTCATTGATTTTTCCATGAACGACAAATGCGCAGCGGGCACAGGGCGCTTTCTGGCCGCTGCCGCCGAAGCGGCCGGGCTGGGTTTAGACGAAATAGGCCCCATCTCGCTGAAGGGAACGCGCCCGGTGAAGCTCACCACGGTCTGCACCGTTTTCGTGGAATCCGACATCCTCTCTTACCTGGTGCAGGGCAAGAAAATTGAGGACATCCTCGCCGGAGTCCATAAGGCCATAGCCACCAGGACACTGTCGCTGGCCGCGCGCGTGGGATTGCACCAGGAAGTGACATTTACCGGCGGGGTCTCCCGCAATGTCGGTATGGTAAGGGCTTTGGAAGAACGGCTGGGCGCCAGGCTGAACATAAGCCCGGACGCGCATTTAGCCGGCGCCATCGGCGCCGCGATATTTGCGCTGGAGAAAGCCATGGCGATAGGGAATCCGGTTCCTTAGTATTCAGGAGATTCCCGCTTCGGGGGGTTCAGCGTAGCGACTGAGCCTTGGCGAAGGAAGCAAGCGCGGAAGGGGGGCAGCGCCCCCCTCCGGGAGCACCGCCCGTCTCCTTTTGAAGGGCGGCGTTAATCGCCCCGCCCGCTATGCGGTGCGGGCGGGGTGCGACAGAAAGGGACTGAAAGATGAAGGAAAAAATCGTCGCCGGCATCGATCTGGGCGCGGGAAGCACAAAGGTGGTCGTCCTGGCGCAGGATAGGAGCGTTATCGGGCGGGCGCGGACCAAAACCCGGGCTGATTTCGTCGGCCTGACCGACGGGCTGCTCAAAGAGGCGCTTGAGCCCAGAGGGCTGAGCCACACGGACCTCTCCTACATAGCGACTACGGGCCTCGGCCGTTACGCCGTGCCTTCGCGGAACATACAGATTACAGAGATCACCTGCGGGGCGCGCGGCGCCTGGTTTCTTTTTCCGGACACGACCTGCGCCCTGGATATCGGCTCGCAGTGCACACGCGCCATACGCGTGGGGGAAAAGGGGCGGGTGAAGGAGTTTAAGACAAACGAGAAGTGCGCCGCCGGCTCGGGCGGCTTCCTTGAAAAGGCCGCTAAATATCTTGAGATTACCATGACCGAAATGGGGACCATCTCCCTAGTCTCCTCAGACCCGCGGGAGATCTCCAGCGTCTGCGCGGTACTCGCCGAATCGGAGATTATCAGTCACGTTTCGGACGGCTATAAAATAGAAGACATCGTGCGTGGTATTCATGACTCGCTCGCCGACCGGGCTGTAACCCTTGTAAAACGCGTCGGGGTCGGTTCCTCTCTGACCTTTATCGGCGGGGTGGCCAGACAGGAGGGAATGATCGCGACCATCCAGGAGAAGCTGGGGATACAGGTGAATGTTCCCGACGAACCTGAATATGTGTGCGCGCTCGGCGCGGCGCTCTTCGCGCTGGAAAGGCTGAAAACAAAGGATTAAGGAATAAGCTTAATCCTTACCACTTAATCCTTATCACTTACAAATCGCTTACAAAAAAATGCACATAAAGGAGTTTGAATATCATTCCCCCGCCTCTTTGGCCGAGGCATGCCGCCTGCTTAACTCCGGCGGCCCCGGGGCGAAGATCATTGCAGGGGGAACCGACATCCTGCTTGACCTCAAGAAGGGGAGCTTAAGCGCCGGCAGTTTAATTTCCCTGGCGGGCTTAAGTGGGCTCCGAAAGATAGAGAAAAAAGGCTCCGCCCTCCGGCTAGGTCCGCTCGTAACGCCGAATATGCTTGCCGGTTCCGCCGTGGTGCGGAAAATTTTTCCCGGTCTTTCAGAGGCGGCCGGCTCCATGGCCGCGAACCAGATCAGGGGCCTGGCTACGCTCGGCGGCAACCTGTGCAGCGCTGTGCCCTCCGCCGACCTTCCTCCTTCCCTGCTTACCGTGGAAGCCGAACTTCTTTTAACGGCCCGTTCCGGTCATAGAAGACTCGCCCTCAGGGATTTTTTCCTCGGCCCGCGGAAGACCGCGCTCCGCCGGGCGGAGATCCTGACGTGTATTGTGATACCGGCGCTTCCCCGAGGAACCGGCACGGCGTATGAGAAATTCCAGGCGCGGGACGCTTCCGCCCTGGCCATAGTGGGCGCGGCGGCCAGGCTGACAGTGAAGGATAATAAGATCGTGAAAGCGCTGGTGGCCATTGGTGCCTGCGCGTCCACGCCGCTGCTGATAGCGGCCGCCGGTAAGTTCCTCACGGGCAAGGAACCCTCGGAGCAGAATTTCACCCGGGCCGGTGAGCTGGCCGCGCAGGGCATAAAACCTATTTCCGACATCCGCGGCTCGGAGCAGTACCGACGCGATATCTGCCGGGTGCTGACTATCCGTGTACTCAAAAGGGCGTTTGAAAGAGCATGAATGATCAGCGTAGGGACGAGGACAGTCACCAGAGTCCCCTATTAGAGTTTGTTGTGTAAGGCCCTTGACGGGACCACAATTATGTGCAAGAATATACTGGTAGGGAAAACCACCGGCACAAACACCCGCAAAGAGGGACTGCCGGTTTCTTGTTCTAAAAATTTACTTGATCCCGGGCTAACTACCGCAAGGTCTTAGCCCGGGTCATCTTTTTATGGTGAGCGTATTTCCCAACGAAATCAAATTGTGGGCTTTAAAAAGAGACGTAGTATGAAAGACTTATTGGCTGTTGAAATAGTAGAACGTAAAATATTCCTGATGCGCGGACAAAAAGTGATGCTAGACAGAGATCTTGCGGCGCTTTATAATGTGGAAACACGCGTCCTGAACCAGGCGGTGCGCAGAAATATAAACAGATTCCCGGATGATTTTATGTTCTCCCTCCACAGGGACGAAATCATGAACTTATCACAAATTGTGATAAGTTCTAAAATAAAACATGCTCCCAGCGTTTTTGCTTTCACAGAGCAGGGCGTGGCCATGCTTTCAAGCGTTCTTAAAAGCGAGCGCGCCGTGCAGGTGAACATCGCCATAATGCGAGTTTTCGCGCGCATACGCGGCATTTTGGGTTCCAATACGGCGCTGGCTGAAAAACTGGACCGGCTTGAAGCAAAATCAAACAAGCACGACAAGGAAATATGCCGTATATTTGAGGCGATACATCAGCTTATGGACGTTCCGGAAAAACCCAAAAAGCGCATAGGTTTTTGTGGAGGATCAGCAGCCCTGAGTTACTAAGGGCTGTATGGCTATGCTCAAAAATATAACTCTGAACGTCAACGGCGACGATTATACTCTGGCGGTCAGACCGAACGAGACTCTTCAGGACCTGCTCCGCGACAGGCTGGGCCTTACCGGCACAAAAAAGGGCTGTGAATCAGGCGTTTGCGGGGCGTGCACAGTGCTGATTAATGATGAGCCCATGAACTCCTGCATGGTGCTGGCTGTTTCGGTTGACGGCAAGAGGATAACCACCATTGAGGGTCTTTCAAAGGAAGGCAAGCTTCATCCCCTTCAGGCCTCATTTGTCCGCCACGGCGCGGTTCAATGCGGATATTGCACGCCGGGCATGCTTATGAGCGCGAAGGCCCTGATAGATAAAAACCCGGAGCCCTCGGAGGAGGATATCAAGAGGGCTTTGGGCGGCAACCTCTGCCGGTGCACAGGCTATGTAAAAATTATTGAAGCCATAAAAGGCTGGAAGGATTTCTCGGGCGATAAAAAAAGCGCCGGGACAGAGGAAAGCCCCGAAAGCGTAGGCCGGAGCGAACCACGCAAGGATGCGCCTGACAAGGTTACAGGCCGCGTCAAATATACCGGAGATATGCAACTGCCGGGGATGCTAATCGGCAGGATTTTGACAAGCCCCGTGGCGCACGCCAGGATCAAATCAATAGATACAAGCGAGGCCCAAAAGCTCCCCGGCGTCAAAGCGGTAATCACCTGGAAAGACGTTTCAACTATCCTTTACGGAGTAAGCCCGGCCCGCTACGATGAGCATATACTGGCCAAAGACAAGGTCCGCTATGTCGGAGACGAGATCGCCGCCGTGGCTGCTATTGATGAAGCGACCGCCACTGAAGCTTTGAGCCTGATTAAGGTGGAATTTGAGACTCTCCCTGCGGTTTTCACCGTAGAGGACGCCATAAAGGAAGGGGCGCCTGTTATCCACGAGAAGTATCCCAACAATATCAATGTGGAGGTGGACTATAGCTTCGGCGATATGGAAAAGGGGTTTGTCGGGGCGGATTTGGTTATGGAACAGCGGTTTACAGGGAACAGGACATACCAGTCTCCCATGGAACCGCATGCCACGCTGGCCCGGTGGGAAACCGATGGCCGGCTCACGCTCTGGACCTCCACGCAGGTTCCGCATTATGTGCAGCACATGCTGGCCCGGGTGCTTGAAATACCACTGGGCCGGATACGGGTAATCCGACCCGCTGTGGGAGGCGGGTTCGGGGTAAAGGCCGAAACCACGCCGCTGGATTTTTGCGCCGCGTATCTGGCGCAAAAGACCGGCCGCCCGGTGATGATGAAGTACG
>CAZYFL010000045.1:0-11302 GCA_964646805.1 uncultured Elusimicrobiaceae bacterium
TTCCCACGCTGGAAACATTTTCTGAACCTTGCGGAAGAGACCTTGGCGGTAAAGATTCTTGGGTTTACCGCAGGGCGCGGAATTTTTATCCGCTCTTCGGACAGTTATATTCGCCTGCTTTCCAATACCGGATTCCGTGCGCGCTTGGTAAGGATAGACGCGGGTTATCTTCACCCGCACGTTCTTTACGAGGCGGTTAAACCCGGTCCAGATGAACAGACTGCTTTTTTCAAATGAAATTGCTAACTAAAAGAATATTGTTCGTGGTTGCATTTATCCTTCTAAGTATGGGCGTGTTGTACAGATCGTCCGGGCTGCAATATCATATGTGGGAGGATGAGGTGCATCACAATGAAGTAATATTAAAATCCCATTCCCTCATGGAACTACGCAAGGATCTTTGTTCTCAATCCCAGCCTATTCTGGAATATGCTATCAGAAAGTTGGTATGGTTTAAATTCTTAAATCCCATAAATGATACTGCTTTAAGAATTCCCTCCGCATTTTATGCGATCTTAACGTTAATAACAGGTTTTTATTTTTTTTGGAGAAAAGGCAAAATCTATAATGCCGTTTTTTTTGTTATTCTTTTTTTCGCTGCGGGCATAGAAATCCAATATGCCCACGAAGCAAGGCATTATTCATTTGTATCTTTAGCGGGGTTGTTGTTTGTTATGGCTTTACTTAATTTACTTGACTGTAGTTCAAATAATAAGAAATATGGGGCCAGGTTGTTTTTATTTTATTTATCTTCCCTGTTATTACTAAACTCTCATTTCTTTTCATTTTTCCTGGTTTCCGGCTGCCTGTTCATTATTCTATGCAGAGATATAGAGAAAAAAAATCTGTTAATCATAAATGCGCTTTCAATACTGCTGGTTTTTGGCGTGACGGCATTGGTAAATTATCCGGCATTACAATTTTTATTGCAAGCTCCGCCTGGCAAATTAGATATGCCGTTTTCAATTTTAAGTTTTCCCTGGCAGGATGCATACCGGCTGTTCCTTGGTTTCCTGGAGGATATGAGTCAGATCGGAATGTTAAAGGAAGCGTTTTCAATTATTGAATTCCCGTATTTATTACCGGCAATCATTATGATAAATTTAGTTGTAAATTTTTCAAGAAAACGTATGGCGTTCTATTCATCAGTATTAATGTCTTTGTACCTGCTTCTGCTGTGTTGTCGTTATAAGTCAGATTATGGCTTTGGGGAAAGATATGTAATTTTTTATTCTCCCATCCTGGTAATTTTGACCATTGACTCAATTCTGACGCTGCTGTTTTCCGCTCCCGTCATATATAAAAAACTCTTTAACTGGCGTCATTTATCTTCTTGCCGGATTAGTAAGGCAATAAAAGTAATAGTTGGCTGCTTTTTTATATATTTCGCATTGATAAGTCTGAAAGATTTTTCATATAAATACGAATCAATACAAAAACCAGAAGATATAAGAATGAAAGACAGCATTAAAAGTCTGGCTTTGTATATAAGGCAGGAGGGGGGAAGGGCTCTTATATTAGAACTAAGCGCTGTTTGGGAAATGGATCAATGGGATATGTACTTGAATTATTTATATAAGAACGATTCCTATAATGAGTTTCCCGTATCAAATGTGGTAACAAGGTGTCTCGGTACCGCTGGAGTTAATGATATTGATGATTTAAAAAATGAAGGTTTTAATGTAATCTACATTGGGAATGTATATGAGAACCCAGATAAGGTTAAGTTCAAATCAGATATTTATATATTTGATAGCGTTTATTTTTATATTAAAATCTACAGAAAAGACAACGAGCCCATGAAGTATGACGATATTATTAATTCTCTTAAAATAATGGGTTGCGGATTCAGCTCAAACCCAACCACTGTTCCGTTAGAAACCATACCGGCATTCCACTGTAACCCGGCAAACGCTGACAGGGAATGAAGCCGGTGGATAAAAGACAGTTTTTGTGTTATAATTTCTTATGGGAGAAAAACGGAAGAAAGAGATAAAAATAGGGCCGACAATAACCTGGCGCAAGGTTAATGATGAAGCGGTAATTTTAAACCTTGAGACCTCGGTTTACTATTCCGTCAACAATACGGGGACTTTTATCTGGGAACTCCTAGCTGACGGCAGGCCGACAGGGAAAATAGGCCTGGCTCTGGCGGAGGAGTATGGCATTTCTCCTGAGGATGCCGCGGCAGACACCGCCGAATTTCTGGACACTATGGCAGAACTGGAACTTACAGAAGCGCGCTGAAGCATTTGCATTGGGGCCGGCTATAATCCGCGGGGCAGGGAGAGCGCCATGAAACGGCCGAACAAAAAAGAACTAAAAAACAAAAAATATCAAAAACCCAGAATTAAGGAACATGGGAAAATAAGCGTGGTGACCGGACACGCGAAATGATGATATCCGGAAGATACATAGCTACTTCTACAGCCGCACTTTCGCTGAGTCCGTCATTCCTGGCTGTCATTTCTGCGATCTTTTGGCAGGAACCCGGTAAAAGAAGGTTATTCATGGATTCCCGCTTACGAATTGCGGGAATGACAAAGGGGTAAATGGGTTCACCGGACATTGATGCCAGGAAAGTACGGCTGTAGAACTACTCAGACAGATAGAATCCGGGAGCCGGAATTAGAAATAACCTGCAAATAGGCCTCCAAACAGCCAAGTCCTCAAAATCCCATCGCTGGTGTTCTCATTCCAGTGTTTCGCAAATAGCTGTCTGGATAGTTACGAAAATAAACGTAACTACCCTGTTACACTTAAAATGAAAAGACCCTGTCTTGAGTACAGGAAAGTTCCGCGCGGCAGCGCTTTCCTGATAGACGGGAAACTCCAGTTTGACAGCCGCGACGAAGCCATCTACCATGAAGCCCTGGTATTGCCGTCGTTGTTTCTGACCCTTGACAGGGTGAAAAGACCGCTTAACGCCCTGGTGATCGGAGGCGGGGATGGACTTGCGCTTAAGCGCCTGTTAAACTGCGATCGGCTGAACCGCGCGACGCTTGTGGACTACGACAAAAGGGTGCTGGCCCTCGGCAGGGGTAAATTTTCGGAGCTTAACGGTAAAGCCTTTGAGGACCCCCGGGTGACCGTATATTGCCGGGATGCCCGGGACTATATCAGAACTTCGCGCGAAACCTTTGACTTGATCCTGGCTGATTTCACTTCTCCCGATAATCCGGCGGGATGTTCCCTTTTTACAAGATCCTTTTTTTACGCCCTGCGCGCCAGACTTTCCCGGACAGGATTATTCGCCCTGAACGCGGTTTCCCCTGAGCGTTCCCCCGCCACCTTCTGGTCAATATACAAAACCCTGTTTGCCGCCGGTCTGCGCCCGAAACCCCTGCGTTTTGCTATTCCCTCCTTTATTTCCGCCGGCTACGGCGAGTGGGGAATGTTTTTCGCTTCTCCGCGCCCTATCCAGGATTTAGAACTCAAAACGCTTAGCTTCGGTTCAGGGAACCGCTGGCTCAACAGGAAACACTTTGATTCCGCATTGCGTTTTCCGACACAGGGAATCAAAATCGGATTTCCGCTGAGTAAAATAATTGTAAAGCCACGCGACATGCTCAGCCTCGTAAACCTGCGGCTACAAAATGAGGCGAACACAGGCGCGTTCGCCAATTTTTCCCGAAACGCGGCTTCAGAAAAAGCGCTGGCTTCAGCTTCCAACCTCCCTGATCCTCTGGTATTCTCGACGCATCATAAAAACCCAGCCGACCGGAAACGGCTGATTAAGGAACTCGGCAAAGCGGGGCTGAAACCGGATTCTGTTTTCCCGGTTCTAAGCGGCGGCGGACCAAAAACAGATCTGATCCATATCTTCAAAAAAACAGACCGCGCCCTCCCAAAAAAGTTGTCCTGGAACGGAAAGACCGCTTTTCTTTTTCCTTCCACATTATCCCAATATCCGGGAATGGGCAGACAGTTGAAAAAAGCGTTCCCTGCTGTGGCTGAAAATCTGAAAGAACTAGATAAAATTCTGGGTTACAATCTTTCTTACGGTATGGAAGGTTCTAAAAAACTGCTCTTTCCAGGAGCAGCCTCGCCGCGGTTCCCGGTTCACATGGAGGTCGTGGCCGGGCTTTCGCTGGCTGTGGCGCATTCGCTTTCCCAGGCAGGCATAAGACCGGACGCCGTGGCAGGCTACTCAGTGGGAGAATTCGCCGCCGCCTCGTTCGCCGGAGTCATCGGACTCAGGGAATGCTTTTCAATGATACGCGCCCTTGCGCTGGGCTGCCAGAAATGCTGCCTTGCATCTCCCGGCGGCCTTTTTATTGTATACGGACTATCCAGGAAAGAACTGGAAACTGTGGCAACCGGGGTCGGGAAAGACGGGCATCTCTGCCGGATAGTGTTCTTTTCCGATAATATGCGCTTGGGCGAGGTGGGCATCCGGCAAGATGCGCTTTCCGCCTTAAAAAACCGTCTTGCAGATTTTCCGCATAAGCTTAAGCGCTTGGCTGTGGCAGGCGCGTTCCACACCCCGCTTTTTACCCCGCTGGCGCGCCGGATGGAAAAGTTCGCCTCCGGAATGCCCTTCAACCGGGCTGAATTTCCCCTGTATATGAACCGGAACGGTTTCCCCGAAACTTTTCCGGAAAAAATAAAGACAAAACTTTCCTCCGCGCTGGACCACCCCGTCTTGTGGCAGGAAACCATAGAACGCATGGCGGCTGACGGAATTAAAAATTTCATAGAACTTTCTCCCCTGCCCATGCTTACGGAATTCATCTGTAAACTCCCCGCAGGCGCCAGGGTAATGCGCGCCGATTCGCCGGAAAATTTTTCAAAGATCCTGGCTACGCTACTGAAAAAATGACTCCGGACATTAAAACCGCGTATTTTGATTTTTACGGGAATCGCCTGTGCGTGGACGGCCCAACTCCGCTAATTGAAGAAATATGCATGGATTTTGCTTATTTCACTTCCGGACCGGCTAGTGTTGCGATACAGAAATTATGCAACACCAGGATAATTATCTCCGCAGCCGCGCCGGAAAGTCCGGCCGGGGCCAGACTCATCTTTAACTGGAAAGGCTGCCGGGTATATCTGCGCAGCGACGGGAAACGGCTTGTCGTCTATCCGCAGGGGGCATCCTGCCTCTGCGATTACGCCTCCGGCGCTTTTGAGCTTAAAACAACAGACCAGCCGCTCTCCCGTGAACTGTCCTATCTTTTAATCCTCTACAGAGCCGGAGAAACCCTGGATATCAAAGGCTTTCACCGCCTGCACGCCGGCGCGCTGGCCTGTGGTAAACGTCCGCTCCTGTTTTGCGGCGCCCGCGGCGCAGGGAAAACGACATTACTGATTGAACTGCTTAAACAGCCGTGTTTTTCACTGATTTCAGACGATACCCCGCTTATAGGCCGGAACGGGACAGTTTATCCTTTCCCGTTGCGCCTGGGCATAGGCAGGGAAAATCCGCACTTTAACGCCATAAGCGGCCTGCGCCCCTTCCGGCGCAGATATTACCCGGAAAAGTTTCTTCTGGATAACTGGATTCCCGTCCCGGGAAAAGCGGAGCCTGTGCGCGGGGGTTTTTTATTTACGCTGAGAAAAGGGATAAAGCCGTCTTTTCGCGAACTGGGCAAAGCGGCCGCCTGGGGAGAACTCTCAAAATCCCTTGTTCTGGGGTTGGGCGTGCCGCAGATGGGCGAATATTTTATCCGTCTGTCGCCGAAACAGATTTTTCTTAAATCCGGCGTCGTTATCTCGCGCTTGAAAGCCGCACGCGCTCTTATAAACTCCAGCAGTCTCTGGGAATTTGAAACCGGCCCTGCCCCGGCTGCCAATGCCGCGGCGCTCAGGGATTTTTTTGGCAGGCACAGCGTGCCGGCCGCCCCTTCCTGAAAAACTTCTCCCAAACACTTTCCGCAGCGCCAAACAGCCAGCCGCAGGCATATGCCCCGTGCAGCGCCGGAAAAAGCGCGGCGGCGGCGGCTTTTAACCGCACACCACAATCCAAATTCAGGGCAAAGGCGAGCGACGCCGCAAAATACGTCCCTGACAGTACGGCTAAAACTGCTCCCGGCAAAAAGAATGCCGCGATGAACGAACAAGCCGCGAGGGGCGGAAGAAAGGTGAAAGGAACCGCGGACCCGGGACTTATAAATGATATCTGCGCTCTCCCCCTGCCCGAACCGAATACTTGGCGAATAAAATGCCGGAGGTTTTTGCGCCTCCTGTGGATTAAATTCAAATCCGCGCTCAAAATCATTCTGGCGCCAGCGGCCGCCATCCGGTTAAGCAGGAGATTCTCCTCGGCGCTGGTAACATGCCCCTCAAAAGCCAGGCCGTGTTTCTCCAGGAAAAATCGGTCCAGGGTAAGATTACATAAGACAAACTTTTCCCTGTCGGCGGCGCGGGTACCGCGCACAGGCGAAAACCTTTCGGTAAAAGGCCCCGCGCCCCAGGCGGAGCCCAGCGTTAAGTAAACCAGTCTCTCAAAAAACCCGGCTCCGGAGAACAGCAGCTGGCCACCGCCGAAAACTGCGGCATCAGGATTACGCTCTATCAGGGATAACAGTCTCGTAAAATACCCTTCAGGGATCACCGTATCGTCGTCAAGAAAGCAAAGCCGGCGGCCGCGGGCTTTAGCAGCCACGGCGTTCCTGGCCTCTCCCCTGCAGAGCGCGGGCAGAGGAACAGCCCGTGCGCGGGGAAAGCGGGCGAGAATTTCAAGCGAACGATCATCCGGGCCGTTTATCCCTGCCAGGATTTCAATGTTTTCCGGCAGCGACGCCAGCACGCTGCCAAGGCACTCGCCAAGCATCTCCGGTCTGTTCCGGGTTATTATTATTACGGTTATTTCGGTATCAGGCATTTTGCCGCTTCAACTTGCGCCGCCACGAACTCATAATTTTCCCGTTCGAAACCGCGCGGACAAAATTCTTCCCAGCTAGGTAATCCGGGGCCGCATTTTTCCCGAAAATCCGAAGAGAGCGCCCGGATGTCGGAAAACGCCGGAGAACTCCCTTTTTCAGCCAGCAGGCGCAATCCGGCGGCGCGCGAATAAAAATAATGCGGGGGCATCTTTCCCCAGAGGCTGCGCCAGGTGGCGGCAAAATGCTTCAACGACAGTCCTGTCATTTCCCGTGTAAAAGCAGCAAGCGGGCGCAACCCCGCGGAATTGAGGCCATAACGGTAAACTCCGCCTTCGTCCGGAGCGCCGTCTCCCCCGCCCTCGCGCCCGCAGGAAGCCAGGTCCAGCCAAAACCCCGGGTTATTCAGGTAAGCGGTGAAGGAAAGAAGTTCAAAAGAAGCGGCGCTCAGCAACATTGGCGTCTCTGACGGGAAATCACGATTGCCGGCGGCAGTTGAAACTGCCGATGCCGCCCGGTTAAAAAAAGCGCGATCTCCGGCCAGGGAATCGGAGATGATAATATAAAGCCGGTACGGGAAACCCAGTACGAATCCGATCTCCGCGCCGCAATCCCCTGCTATCTCCCGGCAAATTCTTTCGAAAGCGATATACCCGGACTCACTGCCGGCCGCGGGCATCCGGGCGCCCGGTCCGGGGCGGGTTATTTCCGGGAGCCATTTAGCGGCCGCTGCATGAAGCGCTGAAAAAGCCCGGAATGCCGCTTCCTCTTGCGGATAGCCGTTAAGGTCGTTAAGGCGTATACCGGCCGCCAGGGCGTACCCGCCGCGCGAATCGCGCGACAGGGAATCCGAATCAAGATAGCGCATCACGTCTATGCAATTTTTAAGACAGTTACGCCTGATAAATGGGACTGATCGGGAATCGGAGAAAAAATGACCGGACAAAATAGTATAAGCGTAAAAAGCCTCGGTCAGGTCGGCGGCCAGCCCGTCGCCTACGGACGGAACACGCTCCGGCTCGTTCCCGCACAGAAGTTTTGAGGAAGAATAAAATTCCCTGCCTTTTATTCCCCACACGGACATGAATTCCATAAATTCGCCGGTTTGCGCCGTCATTATCTCCCCTGTATAGGGAAGCAGGGCCTTGAGGAGACGCTGCCTGCGCCTGAGAGTGGAATAAAGACGCCAATCCTCTTCGGCCGGCAAACGACGGATGAGGCAGGCAAGGGGCATGTCGCTCAAGGCAGGGACCCACCCGTTTTTTGTCATACCTCTGTATAGATACAGGCTTTTTACACGGTCTATGTAAAGCAGGAACCTGGCCACTACAGGGCCGATAAGGTAAATGCGGCGGTAAAGCTGCGAAAATACCGGCAAAGCGCAAGTGGCGGCCGCAAACCTGAAAAGAAGCCGGTAGCCGGAACGCGCAGGGGAACCGTTCTTTTTCGGCGGCCGCCAGGGATGGCCGTTGAAACTGCAGGACGTGGAACGGACGGAACCGCGGTCTGAAACCTGGATGCCGCAAGAATTCCCAAGGAATTGCGACGCGGATATAATCAGGCTGGAATTGTCAAGAACCCGCAACGCCGGACCTTTCCCGTCGTTAAAAAAACAGCCGGCAATAATCCCCGACGCATTTCCGCTTGTAAGCGCCCCCCGCTCGCAGGCGGAAAAAACGCCGTTCCGGCATTCAAGACGCGCCTGGTCCGCCGCGCCTACAGCGCACGCCGCGGCCGCGTTGACCCGGAAATGTTCCAGTACCAGCTCCCCCTTCCCAAGCGCGTAAATTCCACCTAGGGAAGGCCCGCTGAAAACCACGGGGTTTCCGGTTTCACCCTTCGCCAGGAATCTGCCGTAAACCCATATCCTGGCGTGCGGACTGTCCATTTCGTTCATTACTCCGGAGGTTCCTCCGCGCACAAGGGGCAAAGGCCAATCCTCTCCCCGCTCAAAGATTATTTCAGCGCCCGGCAGAACGGTAACCGCCGCCCCCCGCGCCACCTGAAGATAATTCTTTACGGTAATCTTTCCCTCCCAGGTTTCATCAGAATAGATTATTCCGTTTTTTACGCCGGCAGACGGAATTTCAATCAAAGGAAGCGGCTTCATTCCACCGGTTGCGGGCCAGGCGAGAAAAGCGGACAAAGAAGAATACCAATCCTCTTCCCAGCGCAAATAAAAGGAATTTTTAAGTGAAACGAGGAACGCCGGGGTTGCGCGGCAGAAAAGAGCGAATAGTTTTGCCGACAACAGAAAAGCCGCCCACAAAAACCGGCTGATACAAAGGACGTAAAGTGATCTCAGGAGCCAGAAAGAAGAATCAGGGGCGTAGAGAGTCCCCCGCTTGAAAATACCTGTTACCTTTCCCACCGGCTGAAATGAAGAAAACGGCAGGTCCGGAAAAAAAACGGCATCACCCCTTGTGAGCAGAAACCGCCGATCCCTGAAAAAAATATTCAGGATCACGCGGTGCGTAACGTAACTGACGCCGCTTTTCCCCGCCCATCTGAGAAGCACCGCGATATCTCCGGCGCAAATCTCTTCTATAGGACAAAATTTAATTATGGCCTGATCCCCTGGATCCATTACCATAGACATAGACCGGCCCACTACAGGAAAAATCTTTTTTTCTTGTATGATAGACATTTTTAACATTTTCGGCAATCAGCCAGCCTCCCCAGCACGGTCGTCTGCGCTGAGATATATTCATAGTTAGCCCGGCCTGCCCCGCCTGCGAGATACCTCCTCCAAGCCGGCGCCGCGGCGCCGTTTTTATCAAACAAAACTTTGCGAAGGCTGGTATGGGTTGAAAATTCCGGCCCTGCCCCTGTCTCCAGCAACAGGCGCAGGCCGGCGGCACGGGTGTAAAAATAGTGCGGCGGCAGTTCTTCCCAAAGAGAGCGCCAGGTGGCGCAGAAATGCCTGACCGCAAGTAGCGCCGCGGCACACGCCGGACCCGCTCCGGGCGCGGGGAAAACCGGGCGTAGGTTATAGCAGTAAACTCCGCCGTCGTCAGGCCCGCTGTCGCCGTTGGAAGGAGCGGCAAGGTCAGCCCAAAGCATGGGGTTATTCAGATAGGGAAGACCGCAAAGCATGGCAAAAGAGCTACCTGTAAGCACAAGCGGCGAGGCGCTGAGCAGAGGCAAAGCCGTCCTAGCCTCCAACAGCGCCCCGCAGGCGCGCAGATAGATGGCTTTATCGGTAGCCGTATTGTCGGGAAGCACGACATAGACCCGATATAGCGAATCAAGAGCCACCCCCAGCCTCATGCCGGTTTTTTCAGCCATTACCCCGCAGGCAACTTCAAACGCTCCCCTGTTGAACCAGCCGCGAGACTGAGGATTGAGGACTGAGGACTGAGGGCTGAGGACTCCCGGATCTACCGGCGCTACCGTGTGCAGGGCGCGGAACGCCTGGTATGCAGCCTCTCCTCTTTCCACCGACATAAAGCCTTCCAGCGGCAGCCCCAGCGCGTTGGCATACGCGGCGCGCGACAGGCGCGCCGGGGCGGCGGTATCCAGGTAGCGCCGTATGTCCACAAGGTTCTTAAGGCAGTTGCGCCGCAGGAAAGGCTCCGGCTGGCCTTCAGAGAAGAAGTGCCGCATCAGCAGCGTGTAGGCGTAGAAAGCCTCCGTGGCATCGGCTAGCGCTTCAACCTGAGTCTGTGGTTTTATTTCTACCGCCCGGCCTGACAGGAGGCGCGAAGCCCCTGGAAACTCTGCGCCCTTAACCCCCCAGCAGTTCAGGAAACCTGCAAAGTCCTCCTCGGCGGCCAGCATAAGTTCGCCGGTGAAAGGGAAAAATATTTTCAGCAGGCGCAGGCGGCGGCGCAGCGAAGAGTATAAGACAAAATCTTCCCGTGGCCCGCGGTTTTCCAGAACACAGGCTAGGTCCATGTCGCTAAGCCCAGGCACCCAGCCCTTGTCCGCCATGCCGCGGTAAAGATAAAGCGCGCGCAAGCCGCGGCCCCGGAGCAGCAGGCGGGCGGCCGGCAAGGCGGAAAGATAAATCAGGCGGTACATGGAGGAAAAAACCGGCCAGGCGAAAGTGGAGGCGGCAAACAGGGACAGCAATCTTTTAAGCGCAGGCGCGGCGGAAGGCGGCTGCGGCGGCCTCCATGACAGGCCGGCAAAATAAATGCCGGCAAAGCGGAGGCTGGCCCCGTCAGCCAGCGATATTCCGGGGTAGGGTGCGTCCTCAACGCGGACATCCGCCAGGCGGTTGGTTCCAGCCAAAAGGGCTATGCCACCCAGCGCCCCGCCGCGCAGGCGCAGGCCCGACGCGGAAAAGGAGGCAGCGGAGGAATCAATACCGTATGCGGCGGCCTTTATGTCCACATTGCGAATATTTACGGCGGACGGATGCCCTGAAAGTATTCCGCCACGCCCGCTGAGAGAGCAACTATATAACGCGGCCCGCCCCGAACGCAGGTTCAGCGCGGCCCCGCCCTCCGCGGCGAGGGTACAGCCCCGGAACT
>CAZYFL010000046.1:0-5866 GCA_964646805.1 uncultured Elusimicrobiaceae bacterium
TTCCGTATCAGATCATTGCATTCCGTTCCGTATCAGATCATTGCATTCCGTTCCGTATCAGATCATTGCATTCCGTTCCGGAACGGAATGCAGTGATTTAATTCTAGACAATATCAGGGGAAAAGTAAACCGTACTGTTGCGATAAGATAATTACGCAACAGTATGCTCTCAGGGTCAGGGCCGCCTATCCGCCAATTTCATGTTTTCCGGCAAAGCGCCGTTCATGGCGACGTACAGCTCGTCTATGGTGAAAGGTTTGGCCAGGAACGGCACACTTGAATCTTTAAGCTTCTCCATGAGCGGCGCGCTCAGCAGGTTCCCTGTAGTGAAGATAAAGCCGGCGGCGGAACCCGTTTTAAGCATGGCCTCTCTGACCAGGAACCCCTTCACGGCCCCCATTTCAACGTCGCAGATCACAAGGTCATATTTGCCGTCGTAGAGTTTTTTAATGGCCTCCGCGCCCGAGGATACGGCATCTACAACCTGGCCGGCGTCCTCCAGTACGCGCCGCAGCATGGAGAGCATCGCAGGTTCGTCGTCCACCGCCAGTATTCTCCCGCCCGGAGCGGGCCTGCGCGCCGTTTCGGCATTTTCGGGCGCGTCCCCGGCGGCCTTCACAATGGGAAGCTCCAGCCTGAACACCGCCCCCTCTCCCTGCGCGCTTAAACATGTTATGCTCCCGCCGTGTTCTTCGGCTATGCGCCGGCAGATAGAGAGGCCCAGACCGGTGCCCTGCCCCTCGTCTTTTGTGGTAAAGAACGGATCAAATATCCGCGGCAGTATGTCCTGGGGTATACCCGGGCCGTTGTCCGCAACAGTAATGAGAACAGAGTTAACGTGGTGCCAGATCTCTACTTTAATTTTTTTATCGCCGTCATTGCGGGAAAGGGCCTGGCAGGCGTTCTGTATAAGGTTCACCAATACCTGTTCTATCTGGTGGTAGTCCGCCATTATGGGCGGGATATGGCTTCCCACGCGGGTTGTCACGCAGATATCCTCAGTCTTTTTCAGCTTGTATTCCATCAGCCCTATCGCGCTGTTTACCACATGCACCGGAGAGATTGTCTGTTTTTTCTTGCGGGTTTCTCTCACAAACGCAAGCAGGTTATTTATGATCTTGCCGCAGCGCACGGAACTTTCATAGATGGCTGCGAGGTCCTCTGCCGGCACGAGGGACGTGCCGCTAGAGCGGTTCCTGTAAAGGATCTCCGAGTAGCCTATTATGGCGCTCAGCGGGTTGTTGAGCTCGTGAGCCACGCCGGAGATAAGCTGCCCCACGGCGGAAAGTTTTTCCGCCTGTATAAGCTGGACCTGCGTCCTGCGCTGCTCGGAGGTGTCCCGTATAACCACTGTCCACTCCTTCCTGGCGTCGTTCTTTTTACCTGAACCAGCCCAGGCCACGTCAAGCTCCAGTTTTTTGCCTGTAGAACTTACACCCGGCACACAGACGCCGGCGAAAAAACCGTTCTTCCCGATCTGAAGTAAAATGGCTTCAAATGCCGACGGATCAAACAACATGGAAACCGGCCGGCCGGAAATTTCCACGGCGGCATAGCCGAAAAGCGCCTGCGCCCCCCTGTTCCAGATGTTTACGCGCAAAGAGGCATCCAGGCCTATTATCGCGTCCGGCGAATTATCAAGGACGGTGCGGTAGCGCGCCGACGATATTTTCACGCTGCTTACAAGGGCGGCATTTTCAAGGGCGAGGGCCGTGAAGTTGCCGAACAGCGCCAGGTTCCCCACCTGCTCGTCTGAAACAACCCTGCCGGAATAATAATTGTCCGCGCCTATGACGCCCAGCACTTTCCGCTCGGTCATGACGGGAACGAGGCAGAAGGCTTTTGTGGCCACTTCCTCTATAAAGCGCCTGTTTATTCCTGGCGCGTCCTGCGTGTTTTTAATGTTCACGGCTTTCCTGTTGCGCACCACCCCGGCCAGGATGTCGTCGCCGTCAAGCGATACGGCGCGGGCCCGCATTTTCTCCTCATTGAAGCCCACCCCTTCGGTGGCATGCACGTAGCGGCCCATTATCAGGTTCTTTTCCTCGTCTACAAGATACAGTATCCCCCGGTCAAAACCCAGGCCCGAGACGGCGGCCTCAAGACATACCCGGCAGATATGTTCTTCTTCAAGATTTTCTATAACCGCGGCGCTCATGCGCTGCAGTACCAGGAGTTCCTTTATGCGCGATTCCAGGTCCATGGTGCGCTCCATCAACTGGACCCCCATAGTGTTGAAAGAATCGGCAAGGACGCCTATTTCGTCGCGGCCGGAGATATCCACTCTCTCAAACTTCCGCCCGGCGGCAAGCGACTGCGTCGCCTGTACCAGTTTCCGTATGGGCCGGGTCAGCCCTTTTATGGTCAAATAGATAAAAATCCAGACCAGGAACCCGCAGAAAACAACAAGGAACAGAGTAACCTTGCTTATACTCATTAGCGGGGCATGGAAATCGCTCATGGGGGCCGAGAGCGTAATGCGAAGCTCCGTGTCCGGTATGCTTTCACGGGTGATGAAATCAGCCGGTGAAACCGGCCCGGCCTCATAAACATCCTTCCACGCCAGCACGGGGACGTCGGCTGAATTCGTTATATAGGCTTTGCCGTTGTACCCCACCCGCAGGCTGGCCAGAACGTACTGCAGCGGCCTGAGGCTTGCCTCAAGCACTATGGCGCCCCTTAATTTTTTGAGCTCGTCAAAAACCGGCCTGGCATAGGTTATCGTCGGCCCGTGCAGCGGGTCGATCGAGACCGGGGACATCAATATTTTTCCCGTTTTACCGGCGGATAGCTGCCTGACTATCCCCACTGCCCCTGAGTACCTGCCCGCGGGCATTGACTTTGAATTTTCAACACCGCATATCGGGCGGCCTCCCGAGTCAGCAAAGAAAACGCGGTTATACACGCCGGCCCTCTCCGAGAAGTTTTGAAAATATTTCTCAATTTCCCGCCGGTACTGCCCGGCCTCCTCGGTAAGACCGTAGTCCACGTTGTTGTAATAATCCGCCAGAAGGGAGGTTTCGGAAAGGGTCTCTATGTCGTTTTTCCTCTGCTTAAAAAAAGCCGACACGCTTGAGGCCGCCCCCTTGCTGAAGGCATCCATCTCTTTTTTAACGCTTATCGTGATATGCAGTTTTGTGTAATAAAAAGCGGAAACGCCCAGCAACGCTATCCCCGCCAGTGAGATGGGGATCACCCCGAGCATGAACCGCCGGGCAAGGGTTGTGACTTCGGGAAATGCTGATTTCATAACGTTTTATGCGCGTCTCTTTTTGGCGACCGGACAAGATATAGCGTCAAGATTATCAAAAGTCATCGGGGGAGAAAATACGGATAGCGCAACCAGCGGTTTTTTGCCTGTGACAAAACGATGTTTGACCCCCGGCTGGATCAAAAGACAATCTCCGACGGCTACATTAAAACATTTGTTCCCGATCCCGGCCTTTCCTTCGCCGTTGATTATGTATATGAACTCTCTTGTCTTCCTGTGCACGACAAAAGGGAGATTTTTGCCGTTTCCAGGGATATTTTCGTGAGCTATTGATACAGGCCAGCCCCTGAGCATAGTTAAAAACCTTATGCTTAAGCTGCTAAAGGTCTTCGCCTCAAAATCAGACAGTGAAGACAAACGGAATTTTTTCATTTTCTCCCCCCGCTGAATTCCGCAGAAAAGAAATAGTGCATCCCTGAAACATTTGGAATAAACAGAAGATTCTTATCAAGTCCGTAAACCGTGATTTTTTGGTAGGTAAAGATACTCATGGCATTGTCATAAATGTATCTGTCAATTTCTGCCGCCAGCTTTGCAGATTCTTCAGGTTCTACAGTCGCCACCATTTTAGCCATCATGACGTCATATCTGGAGTCGCCTCCCCAGGCATATGGGGAGCCTGAAAGCAGCACAATTGACTGCACAAAATAAGAATGCGCTATCGGGTCCGGACAACTTCCTATAAACATACCGTATTTCCCGCTTCTAAACTCCTTGATCATATCGGCATCCGACACAAGCGAAAGATTCAGATTAACCCCTATTTCCTTAAGATCGGCAGCCACAATTTTCGCTGTGCGCTCGGCGTTTTTTTTAACCAGGAAGTCCAGGGTAAATCCATGCGGGTAGCCGGCCTCCGCCAGTAATTTCCTGGCTTTTGCCGGATTATATTCGTAAGGTTTTAAGGAAGGGTTGTGCCCCGTTTCCCCAGGCATGCTCAATGTGGCTATAGGATTTCCGTTTCCCAGAAGATCGTAGCGTATCAGGTTCTGCTTATTTACGGCGTGGTTCAGGGCTTTGCGCACTTTCAGGCTGCTCAACGGCCCGGACGACAGGTTCAGGGAAAAGGGCATGGTATAGAAAGACGCCTTTTTCACCACTGTAAGGTCTGGCCGGAGTTTGACTTTTAGCGTCTGCGTTCCTGGTAAATCCGTCAGCAGGTCAACCTCCCCCGACAACAGAGCCGCAAGCTGTCTCCCGTAAGGAATAAACTTAAAAACAACCCCGTCAACCCTGGGATAGCCTTTAAGCCAGTAATTCCTGTTGGCCGTCAATTCAATACTGTTCCCTTTTCTCCAATCCTTAAAAACAAAGGCCCCTGTTCCAATAGGGTGCTGCGCAAAATATTCTTCCCCCTTCTCCTTAATGTACTTCGGCGGGACCATCAGCACTAACCCGGCCAGACGATTCAGAAGAATAGCGTCCGGATATTTCGTGACTATATCCACGGTATGCGCGTCTATAATTTCCGCGTGGCTTATGGAATCAATAAAGAACATGGCCGGGAAACCGGTTTTCGGATCAAGGTACCGTTCCATGCTGAATTTAACGGTTTCTGAGTCAAAAGGTTCGCCGTTATGAAACGACACGCCCTCACGCAGCTTAAAGCGCATGCGGTCGCCGCCTATCCGTTCCCATGAAACCGCCAGCGCCGGCTCAATTTTGCCGTCCGGATCAAAACGCACCAGCCCGTCGAATATCTGCCAGCATATCGTATAGTTTTTTTCAGAGAACTGCTTCTGCGGGTCAAGCGTCAGCGGGTCGGAGACGTCGTCGCAGACATTCAGCATCCGCGAAAAAACTGGGCAGACCGGCGCTGCGGCCAGCAGGAGCTGGAAGAGGCACAAAGCCGGAAATCTCATGTAAGCATTTTTCATAGTTACCAGAACCTGATAACAAAGTTCAGCGCTTATAAAGTCAGCCGTTCACGCGACTTTAACGGCTTGGGCTACGGCTATTTTATCAAACGTTTTCATCCTGTTACCCATAGGCGGAACTTCATAAAGATCAATTTCAGCGTCAATAACGCATGGCCTGCCGCTCTCCAGCGCCTCTAACAGGCAGGTTTTAACTTCCCCCGGCCTTTTTGCCTGGAAGGAGAGCGCGCCAAGCCCTTTTGCTATTCCGGCTATGTCCAGTTTTTTTCCGTAAAGGCTGCATGTGAATTTATCCCCGAACAACATCCTTTCTCCGTGATATATCATGCCGCACCCGCCGTTATTGAGCACCAGCCAAACCACCGGCAGATTCAGGTCTACGGCAGTGTGCACCTCCATCCCGTTCATGGCGAAGGCCGAATCTCCCACCAGGGCCACGACGTTCCGCCCGGGGCGCGCGAGCTTTCCGCCTATGCACGCCGCCGTGCCGTGCCCCATGGAAAAAAATCCCGTGTTCACAAAAAAATTCCCAGGCTCGCGCGAGCAGAAATAGTGGAATGCCCAGAACACGGATGTCCCAGCATCCACGAACAGCATTGTGTCCGCAGACAGCGCCTCCTGGAGCTCTCTAATGACCCTTTGCGGCTTTAACGGCGTTTCCTCTGAATCCATCTTTTCCGGATTTATATGCCGCGGGTTGGCTTCCTTGAAATCCGTT
>CAZYFL010000046.1:5876-8639 GCA_964646805.1 uncultured Elusimicrobiaceae bacterium
GCGCATATCGCGCTCTGTCTGGAAATTCAATTCCCTGAGCGCCACTCTGGCGTCGCCCAGTATGCCGTGCGCGGTGGAATAGTTCTTGCTTATTTCCTGAGGGTCTATGTCTATCTGCAACAGCGCTTTTTGCGGTTGCAATCTGCTATCCCAGCCACAGGTGGCTGCCTCTCCCAGGCTGGTGCCAACGGCCAAAAGCACGTCCACCTCGCCCGATAAAAGATATTTTTCCGCCTGCAGCGAGGCTCCGAATCCCAAAACCCCCAGTGAGAGCAGATGGTTTTCCGGAAACGCGCCTTTGGCTTTAGGCGAGGTGGCCACCGGTATATTCAGTTTTTCGGCCAGCCTTTTAAGTTCCACGCTGGCCCCGGCCAGATTTACGCCGCTGCCGGCCAGTATAGCCGGCCTTTTGGCGTTCACAAGCTCTCTGGAGGCCGCCTTTATGGCCTCGCGGTCAAACTGGTTTGACGTTATCCTGTATTCCGCGGAGGGGACCACGCAGCGCTTCACCGTTTTTTTCATAAAGTCCATCGGGAAGTTTATGTGCACAGGGCCTTTTCTGCCGCTCATGGCCGTCCTGAGCGCCGCCCTTACAACATCGCCGGTCTTTTCGGCGGACGGGATCATCACGCTGCTTTTGGTAACCGGTTTGAGCATAGCAACCACATCCACTCCGTGGCAGGAACTTTCCTGGAAAGCCCCCTTCCCGAAAGACGAGGTTGACACCTGGCCGGTAATAACGAGCAGGGGGATAGAATCCGCGTAAGCGCAGGCTATCCCCGTTATCAGGTTCGTCACCCCGGGGCCGGTAGTAGAGCAACAGACCCCTATTTTACCGCTGGCCCTGGCATAGCCGTCGGCCATGAAAGCCGCGCCGCCCTCGTGCCTGGCCAGAACGGCCTTTATCCCCCCCAAGTCAAACATCGCTTCATAAAAATTTATCAGGGCGCCGCCTGGAATGCCGAATACATATTCCACGCCTTCGCCTTTGATATATTCCACCAGCAGCCTGACAGCCGTTGTTTCTTTTTGCTGTGTCATAAGACTTACTCCTTACGCCTGTTCCCCGCGCAGCGCATCAATACGCTTCAGGAGGAGCGAGGGAGAAAACGGTTTTTTCAGCAGGCACTCCGTGTTGCGTTCAAGATACTCTTCCTGCTCCTCGGTCAGCTGCTTTCCGGTGATAGCTATTATATCCAGGGCGGCGGTGTCGGGATTGAGCTTAAGCGCCCTGCAGACTTCTATTCCGTCCATATCCGGCATTAGTACGTCCAGTATGACAAGGTTGAAGGGTATTTTGCCTATCAGCATAAGCGCCGCCATACCGTGCGTAGCTGTGTGCAACTCCATCTCGTCCGTATAGCCGGAGAACATCTTGCGTATCATGGAGAGCATAACCTTGTCGTCGTCCACGGCAAGCACCCGGAAGCGGGCATCCGCCAGTGAAGCCGGAACCGGCATATTGAACTGCTTCATGAAAGCAGGCAGGTCGCTCCTTTCTATGCGCCTGTGCCCGCCGGGGGTTTCATAGGCTTTAAGTTTCCCTTCGCCTATCCACCTTATAACGGTGGTATGCGCCACCCCGCATATTTCCGCCGCTTCCGAAGTGGTAAAGAATTTTTTCATATTAGTGTTAGATATGTTAATTATATTAGATATGTTAGTTTACACTAAATCCATCCTGATGTCAAGCGGCGTAACTGCTCAGGTAGCCAGAAGTCAGAATTCAGGAGTCAGAATGAGGATGTCGGCGCGCTGCCGTCTCCATTGCCGCGAACATTGCGGAAGGGTTTAAGAAGCGCGGAAAGGCGGATAAACTCCGCTTCGCGGGCTATTCTGAATTCTGACTCCTGAATTCTGGCTACCTGCGTAGTTATCAAGCGGCAATAAAAAACCCCGGCGGAGCCGGGGTTTTTTTCTGGCCGGTTAGGCTTAGTTCTCAACTTCGGTTTTGGCGGTAGACTTGGCAGCAGCGGCTTCCTTTGCCGGTTCAACCGCCGCTTTCACCTCCCCGGAATTCTCCGGCATAAGAGCCGTCGGGTTTTCTTTCATGATTTCAAGCAGCTCCACCTCAAATACCAGCGTTGCGCCGCCGGGAATGGCGCCGCCCGCGCCCTGGTCGCCGTAGGCGGTGTCCGAGGGGCAGACCAGCCTGGCCTTGCCGCCCACTTTAATTTTCTGCACGCCCTCGGTCCAGCAGGGAATTACGCCGCTCAGAGGGAACTCGGCTGGGGCGCCGCGGTCCACGGAGGAGTCAAAAACTTTACCGTCGGGGAAGGTGCCGTGGTAATGCACTTTCACCATGTCGGTAGGCTTGGGGGTAATGCCGGCGCCTTCCTTAACGGGTATGTATACAACTCCGGAGGGCAGCTTCTCCGCGCCTTTCTCCTGAGCCATCTTATCCAGAAAGGGCTTGGATGCCCCTTTCTGCTTAACCACCATGGCTTCCTGTTTTTTGGCCAGGTAGGAGTTAAGTTTCATTCCGTAGGTTTCGTCAACTTTGTTTTTCTGCCCTGCAAGCGCCTCGGAGAAACCTTGTGTTATGTATCTGGCCTCCCCCGGCGTGAACTTAAATTGTTTAATTTTTGAACTGACGGCCTGGCCCAGAAAATAGAGGATCTTCTGGTCTTCAGTCATGGCCGCATTCCCGGCTACGGCCTTGGGCGCGGCGGCTACTACTTTGGGGATCTCTGCGGCTGCCGCGGCGCCGGCTATGAAACAGGCAAAAACAGCTAAAAGTATCTCTTTCATTTTTTCTTCAAT
>CAZYFL010000046.1:8649-11052 GCA_964646805.1 uncultured Elusimicrobiaceae bacterium
TTCCTCCTGAACTATCTTGCTTTTATGATACAAAAAAATCCCGCAATTCCGCCAAATGCTTGCGTTTGCGAGTTACAGGGTTAACAAAAAACCGGTGACTCCATAACCCAGGCCTGCAGCCTCTAATAACTGAGTATCCTCTCGACTTTGAGCCACATTCCCTGGAGGGCCTGGGAGTCGTTTGGCTTCTTGTTGCTACTCGTCTTAATTCCTTCCATCCTCACGACGGTAGTGCCTTTCCTAAGCTGAATCAATGTTGTTCCATCAATCTCATGAGTGGTGAAGGTGCCGTCTCGACCAGATGACTCCGTATCATAATATGTACCCCCTACAATGCGGGTTTTGTAATAAGAATAGCTAACATCTACTCTCCACACTTGAATACTGACAAGGTTGTCAACTAGAGAATCTATTTTGACGTTCCCCCCCCAGCTGATCTGATAAAGTCCGGCTTGCGATGACACTACTTCGACCTTCACTCCGATTGTTTCTCTTTTTGTGCTGATCTGAGTGTCTTGCGCCAATTCCGCTTTGCCAATCAGCTCAGTACTGGCAATGAGGAGTCTGCCCCAAGCGCCGTCCCAATACCTGTGCATAGAACCGTCGTCCTCCATATACAGCATTCCCTCAACTGGCGTGGCCGGCTCTTTTGACGGAGTGAGAATGACTGTACTCACCTTTGCGTTTCCGACTACGTCTAGCATTGCATCTTTATCTGGACTCGCTGTCCCAATGCCCACCTTTCCTGCGTCGCGGGCAAGCAGGGTGTTTACAGGGGCTGCAACGCTACCGCCGGTGGTCATGAGAGCGACATAACCGCCGTAAGGGGCCGGATAATAAGTGGTAAGCGTAAGCGTTTCCGAGCCCAATGACCGTGGGTGCAAGCAAAGGAAAGCGAGCGCCAAAGCTAAAAAGCGGTGTTTTTTTGTCAGTTTAAGGTACGGAACCATAATTTTTGATCCTCCAATAACCTTTCCACAAGCAAGGGGCAGAAAAAAACTGACAGCCAGTCTGCTGGAGATGTTCTTCTCTTCGGTTTCGGGCGTCTCAGGTAAGTATACCACATTTTAGGATAATTCTATGCCTTGACATTGAGTGAAATTACTCAATATAATGAGTAAATTATGACACTTCCAAAATTCAAGCGGCCTGTTTCAAAAATAATCAGCTCCAGACTACAGGAAAAACGTAAATTCATCCAGGTCCTCTCGGGTCCCAGGCAAGTCGGAAAGACAACCTTAATACGGCAATTCCTGGAAGGCAATAAGATCCCGCATCATTACGCCTCTGCGGATGAACCGTCATTGCGGGGCCATGCATGGATAGAGTCTCAGTGGGAGATTGGACGTTTGCGGGCGCAGGACGCAGGCAGAGACGGCGCTTTATTCATTCTGGATGAGGCTCATAAAGTTCCCAACTGGTCGGAAGTGGCCAAACGGTTATGGGACGAAGATACCGCAGCAGGCAGAAATCTTAAAATTGTTCTGCTTGGTTCCTCTCCGTTATTGATTCAGAAAGGCCTGACCGAAAGCCTTGCCGGCCGATTTGAGCTGATACGGGTTCCACACTGGTCGTTCGTGGAAATGAAAGCTGCATTCGGCTGGAGTTTGAACCAATACCTCTATTTTGGCGGCTACCCAGGCTGCGCTGAACTTGTGCCGGATGAAGAACGCTGGCGGCGGTATATACAGGATTCCCTGGTTGAAACAACTCTATCGCGCGATATTCTGTTGCAGACGCGGGTGGATAAGCCGGCGCTGTTGCGGCAGTTGTTTCGCCTGAGCTGTGACTATTCCGGGCAGATCTTGTCCTATCAGAAAATGATGGGCCAACTGCAAGGCGCTGGCAATACTGTCACTCTTGCGCATTATTTGGAACTCTTGTCTGGTGTCGGCATGGTGACCGGTCTGCAGAAGTATTCCGGCAGCCGCCTCAGACAGCGCGGATCAAGCCCCAAACTGCTTACACTGAATACGGCGCTTATGACCAGCGGCGCCAACCAGACCTACACGGTGGCGCGTGAAAACGGCGATATCTGGGGTAGGCTGGTGGAAACAGCTGTTGGCGCCCATCTGGTCAACAGTTTGGCTGGAACCGGTACGGAAATCCTATATTGGCGGGAGGATAACAGGGAAGTGGATTTCGTGTTGAAAAGACATGATCGTCTTATAGCCTTGGAAGTCACCAGTTCCAGGCGCAAAGACTCGGTGCCCGGTATGGCGTTATTTGCGAAGGAATTTCATCCGCAAAAGAAGCTTCTTGTGGGGGGGCAAGGTATCCCGCTTGAGGAATTCCTTGCCAAGCCGGCGGATTTTTGGTTCAAGCTTTGAGTGGTTTTATATAAATCTGGTAACTACTCAGCTCCCTCTGTGTCGCTGCGAGCGGCGGCGGGCTTGCCCTGCG
>CAZYFL010000047.1:0-10945 GCA_964646805.1 uncultured Elusimicrobiaceae bacterium
AAGATCTGACCGGCAGCCTGAATGTCTGCCTTTTCCCCAAAAAATACAAAACATACGGAGCGCAGCTGGGCCTTAACAAGGTGGTGGTGGTGACCGGCAGGGTGCAGAAGTCGGATTTTGGGGAACAGAACTACGAACTGATAGCCGAAGAGGCCTACGGTCTCTTCGACGCGATGAACAAGTGGACCAGAGGACTGGTGGTGAACCTCCCGGAGGGAATACTTTTTGACGAGAAACAACTGCATGAACTGAAATCGGCGCTGGGCAAAAATCATGGCATGTGCCCCGTTTATTTCCAGGTGAACGCCAAGGGGCGCGGCGCCTACATGATAGAGACTACGGAGAGAGTGTCGCTCAGCGATGCCCTGCTGCACGAGATAGAAAGGCTGCTGGGGGACAAGACATGGAAAGTGGAAAGCGGATTCTGACAGCCGACGACGCCCCTGATGTAATATATCCGTTTCAGAGTTGAAGCTCTGTTCTGAAGCAGGGAAGCGCGCGCATTAACGACTCCTGGCTTCAGCGCTTCAGTTAAAACAAAGGAAGGAATGATGAAAAAACTTAATTCTGTTCTGGCCCTGCTGTTGCTGGCTGCAGTTCCCGCCCTGGCCGGCAAAGATAACGATAAGGGGGAAGCGCTTCCGCTTCCCGACGTGGAGATGATAGATATTCCGACGGCCGGTATACTTGACTATTACGGTTTTATGCTTAAAACCCGCTTTTATTCCGGTGGCGGGGTTCTTGGCGGACTGAATTTCGGCGTACAGGAGCGCCTTAACCTGGGCGCCTCCATGTCGGTGGACCGCCTGGTGGGCTCCAACTCTCCGATAAAAATGCGCCGCCCTGAGATCCAGGTAAAGTTCCGTTTTTTTGACGGCGGGTATTACATCCCGGCGGCGGCCGTCGGCTACGATGGACAGGGATACTACTATAACCCGGGCGACAAGAAATACCTTGAGAAGGGCAAAGGTCTTTACCTGGTGGGATCGAAAGAAATAGGGGTGGCCGGCCTGACGCTGCACGGCGGCTTCAACGTGCCGGATTTCGACAATAATTACCTTTTCGGCTTCCTCGGGCTTAACTATACGCTGGAGGATAAGGTGGCCTTCATGCTGGAATACGACAGCATGTTTCACACTGACGACCCGTCCAGGTTTAACGCGGGAATGCGTCTATACGTTACCCCGTATTTCCAGCTGGACCTAGGCATGCGCGAGATAGGCCGCAACGGAAAATTCTCCAACGGCGACCTCCGCAAAGCCGAGCGCATAGTGCAGATGAGATATAACACGAGTTTTTGAGGGAAGAAGAACCGGAATTTAAGAGGGGAAATTGGGAAATATGAAGAAAAAAATAGGAATTTTAACCGGCGGCGGGGACTGCCCCGGGCTTAATCCCGCTATACGCGGTTGCGTTTACGCCGCCGAGAAATACGGCTACGAATGCGTAGGCATTACCGACGGCTGGAAAGGTCTTATTGAAGGCGTTACCATCCCGCTGAACCGGGAAATAACCGAATATATCGTTATGAAAGGCGGTACGATGCTGGGCACTTCCCGCACCAACCCCGTAAAAACAGAGAACGGTATCCAAAGGTGCCTTGAGACTTTCAGGAAACTGAACCTGTATGCCCTGGTCGCCATGGGCGGAGACGACACTCTGGGCGTGGCCGCCAGGCTGTACCGGGATCATAAGCTCAACGTGGTGGGTGTGCCCAAGACCATGGATAACGACCTGAACGGCACGGATTACACTTTCGGTTTTGACACTTCGGTCACGCGTGCCATGGAAGCCGCGCAGTCGCTGATGGACACGGGCGCCAGCCATCACCGCGTCATGGTTCTTGAAGTCATGGGCCGTCACGCCGGCTGGGTAGCGCTTTATACGGCTATCGCCTCGGCTGCGGATTTTGTCTGTATTCCGGAGCGGAAAATAGACGCCGCGGAGATGATCAGGAAGCTTAAAGACGCTTACGCCAGGAAGCGTTTCGCGCTTGTCGTCACCAGCGAAGCCGCGGAACTGTCCGAGGCCGGGGAAGATGGGATTAAGCACGCCGTAGACCAGTTCGGCCACCGTATCCTTAAAGACAGGGGGATGGGCGAACACATCGCCCGGTTCATAGAGAAACAGACCGGCATAGAGACCCGGGTTTCCGTCATAGGCCACATGCAACGGGGCGGCCCCCCCACGCTTTTTGACAGGATGCTCGCCACCCGCGCGGGCATGAAGGCCGCGGACCTGGTGCACGCCGGGCAATTCGGCATGATGAGCGCCCTGATGGGGAACCAGCTCGTGGGCGTACCGCTTGAAAAAGCCACCGGCGAACTGAAAGTAGTTTCCAAAGAGTGGTTCGATGTGATGGAAGTATTGTTTTAAGGCTCTGTGACAGAATAAGATGTCTGCATTATTCTGTCACAGAGCCTAAGGAGCATTTATGACTAAAAACACACAAGCTAAGGCGTCGGCGCAGTTTCAGCGCAAGACCATACTTATCAAGAAGCGCCTGCAGTATCACTACATGGCCCTGATATTAGCAAGCGTACTGCTGGCCTTCATCGTCTTTGGCATTGAGGCTGTCTGGACCGTTTCCAAAGTGGTTAACGAGAACCCTTATCTGATGCCGTTACTCGACATAATAAAGGAAATGGCGCCGTTGTTCGCCATAAAAATAGCGACGTACATGGTGATAGTGGTTATCGTGTCGGCCGTTATTTCGCATCGCATGGCCGGCCCCATCTTCAAGTTCGAGAAGAGTTGCTTCACGGTGGCGGAGGGGGACCTTACCCATAGGGTGTACCTGCGCAAGGGCGACCAGCTTACCGACCTGCAGGATAGTTTCAATATTATGACCGGCGCGGTCAACGAGGCGGTTAAAGAGTATGAGAAATTTCGCGCCGAGGCCGCCTCGGCCGGGCTGGGGGACAAGGCTGAAGCCCTCTCTAAAAAAATAACGGAGATAATGCCCAAATTCAAGATATGAGACTAGTGCTCGCGCTGATGCTGGCGCTTTTCCCCGTGCCCGCCCCGGCCGGGGAAAACGGCGAAACACTTACCATAGACGAGGTCGTCTCCATAGCGATAAAAAACAGTCCCGCCGCCCTGGCGGCGGAGCAGGATATAATTATCGCCAGACAGCGCATGCGGGAGGCTCGCTTCATGGCCCTGCCGCAGTTCACGCTTTCAGGCACGCTCAGCCGCGCCAACCTTGAATATCCGTCTCTGCTCGGCCCTGAGTTCGGAAACCGCTATGTGGATTCACGGGTGGGGGATAACTTTTACTCATTACGCGCGCAGGCCCTCCAGCCGCTCTATACCGGCGGAAAGAACACCAATACGCTTAAGCTGGCTAAGACAGCCCACAATCAAGCCAAAGTAAATTTTGAAACCGTCAAGGCCGACGCCGCACTGGCGGCCAAGAAAGTTTTTCACAATCTGCTTTATCAGCGCCGCTTGAGCGAGTCCTCAGGTTATTGGCTGAACCGCGCGCGGGAACTGGATTCTTCCCTGCGCAAGGACGCTTTCGAAAATCTGGAAGCGGCCATGCTTCTGTCCGGTCTTTCCGACCGCGTCCGGCAGGCCGGCAGCGGGGTTGAGGCCGCGCTCACCGGCCTGCGTAAGGCGCTTAACCGCGAACCCGGCTACCAGTTTGACGCAGATGGCAGGTTTGAGTCGCTCCCGGTGGAGACCGGCGCCAGCCGCAGCCTGGTCACGGCCATGGAGGCCCGCTCCGAGCTCAAGAGCGAACTTTACAAGGCGCAGATGGACGACATAGCCGTGAACATGGCTATGATACGCCGCTACCCGACTATTTACCTCGGGGCAAGTTACGACGTGAACGCCTACAAGTTTTCCTCCCTTGCCGGAAATTCCGCGGGCGAGAACTGGCTGGCTTCCATTGCCATACATTTCCCGCTCTCCTACGATATCTGGACCCAGGTGCAGCAGCGCAAGGCCCAGCAGCGCCAGGGCGAGCTGAAGCGCGAGGAACTTTTGGACACGATACGCTTTGAAATCATCTCCGCCCACAGGGAAGCGGTCTTCTGGCAGTCCGAAACTGAAAAGCTCGGGGCAGAGACTGCGGCGATGAGGGAGGGCTACGAGGCCGCCTACAGGTCGGCCAGGCCTTCGGTGGCGGCTCTGCGCGTTCTTTGCGCCCTTTCTGAACTGGAGAAAAAATTCCTGGACGCCGTTTATAATCAGCTCCTTGCCCGCATCAGGCTGGAATGGGCGCAGGGCCGCGACTTCGCGAAATAAGGAGCGCGGCGGCGGGCGTTAAAAAACATGCGTTTTAAATTAAGCCGGCTGCTCCTTGTCCCGTTCCTCGCCTCCTGCCCCGCCCTTTTACCGGCGCAGGAAACGGATGACGACATACTGAGGGACGCTATGTGGACGCGCCTGGCCTCGTCGAAACCGCCGGCCCGCCCGTCCGTGGGCCTGGCTCTTTCCGGCGGCGGCGCCCGTGGCTTCGCCCATACCGGGGTACTGGAGACGCTGGAATATTCCGGTTTCCCCATAGACTATATTTCCGGCACCTCCATAGGGTCCGTGATAGGCTCCCTGTACGCCTCCGGCACGACGGTCCCGGAGATCTGGAAATTCGGCCGGGCCGCCAGGGAGCTGAAGTTCTCCAAGGATTTCAAGAGCGTAAAGCTGTTGAGCCTGCTGATCACCAACAGGCTGATAACGCCGACCTATATCAACCGTTTCCTCGAGGAGCGCTTCGGAGCGCTCACTTTTGAAAAGCTTAAAACTCCGTTCGCCTGCTCCGCCATGGACCTGCGCACCGGCGAGAAGATAGTATTTACGGAGGGCCCGCTGGCAATAGCGGTGCGGGCCAGTTCCAACCTGCCGGGTATTTTCGCGCCGGTGCGGTACCGCCACCGCCAGCTTGTGGACGGCGGCGTGGTGGATTTCATCCCCATAGGCGCCGCCAGGCAGCTGGGCGCCGACTGGGTGCTCGCCAGCGTAATTGAAAACGCTTCCAGCCGCAGCCCGGAGAATGTCCTGATGTCCCTGCTGCAGGTCATAGACATACGCGGCTCGCTACTGTCGCTTTCGGCCGAGAAAGAAGCGGGGTTTGTGATCAAATCCGAGGTCGGCGACATGACCGTGGCCGATTTCGACAGGTGCGAGGAGGCCGGTGAAGCCGGCCTTGTCGAGGCTAACCGCCGGATCGACGCCGCGCGCGAGGCCCTGCTGATCTACGCCGCCCCGCGGCTGGCGGAGAAACTATGAGGCTGCTCCTCGCCCTCCTTCTTTTTCCGGCCGCTCCGGCGCAGGCTTTCCTGTTCGGCGGCGCCTCGGATAAAAAAGCAGGGGCCGACCTGGAAAAGATGCGCTCGGCTTTCGAGGCCGGGGACTGCTCCTCCGTCCTGGAACTCTCACCGATCTTTCTGCACGAAAAGCCGCCCGCGGCCATGCGCGAGGAAGCCTACGGCTACATGGGCCGCTGCTATGAATCCGCCGGGGCGACGGATAAGGCCATAAGCTTGTACAAGCTTGCGCTGGGCCTCTACCCGGAAAATATGCTTTTCGCCTCAAGGCTGGCGCTGATCTACAACCAGGCCGGCTTCCCTGAGAACGCTGCCCCGCTTTTCCTGAATGTCCTTTCGATTAAAAGCGACGACACGGACGCCAGCCTTGGGTTGGCCAGGGCCTACGCGGCCCTGGGGTTCCTCTCCCGCGCCAAGGATTTTTACTCCCGCACAGTGATACTGCAGGATTTCCTCGACCAGGCCGTGCTTCGGGAATACGCCCTCTGCATGCTGCGCAAGCGCGACTGGCCCGAGGCGCTTTTCATCGCCGGCGTTGGGGCGAGGGCCGCTCCCCTCTCGGCTTTTTGGCATTTGGTCGAGGCCAGAGTAAGGGCGGGGCAGGGGGACTACCGCAAGGCCTTGTCGGCCATAGAGACGGCCATACTCCTGGAGCCCTCCAGACAGCTGCGGCTTGAACGCTCGCTTTACCTGCTACTGGGCCGGTTGCCGCGCAGGGCCATGGAGGCGGCGGACGCCGAGCTGGCCGCCGACGGGAAGGACGCCCTGGCCTCCGCGGTAAAAGGGATGGCTCTTCACTCGCTCGGGAAAAGAACCGAAGCGGCGCCGTATTTCGCGGCCGCCCGGTGCGGCGGCCGGTTCACGGCGGAAATAGCCGGGTCCTTTCTCAAGAATTACGGCGCGGACGCGGGAACGGACGAACTATGCAAAAAATAAAATTCGTAAAAATGTCCGGCGCCGGCAACGATTTCGTCCTCCTGACGGGCGGAAGGCGCGGCGCCGTGGCCCTTAAGAAACTGGCTTTAAAGCTCTGCGCGCGGAAGCTGGCTGTCGGCGCCGACGGCCTGCTGTATGTGAACAAGGCCGGGAAGAACGCGGTCAGCCTGCGTTATTTCAACTCCGACGGCTCCGAGGCCTTCTGCGGGAACGGCTCGCGCTGCTCGGCCTGGTGGGCGTACAGTAGCGGCCTGATGAAGCGGAAGAAATTCCTGCTTAAAACCATCAGCGGGGACCTGCCGGTTGACATAGTTTCCCCTGGGAGCGTTAAAATGCGCATGCCCGACGTGCCGGAAGTAAAAACAGGTTTCAAAGGCAAATACCCGCCGGGAATTAAAACAATGTATTTTCTGAATACGGGCGTGCCACACGCCGTTGTGCCGGTAAAGGACATTGAAAGGACAGATGTGCGGGGTCTGGGCAGGGCGCTCAGGTATAACGAGGCTTTCGGGCCCGGGGGGGCCAACGTGGATTTTGTAAAAAAGAGCGGCGGCGGGGTATCGGTGCGCACCTACGAGCGCGGCGTTGAGGACGAAACTCTGGCCTGCGGCACAGGTATAACGGCAAGCGCCGTGGCTCTGGCTGTTGCAGGCCAGATCAAATCCCCTGTAACGCTTATCGCCCGTAGCGGCGATAAATTCCGGGTTTCCCTGAATCCGGCGGGATGCGGAGCCTCCGATATCTACATACAGGGCCCGGCGAAGATAATTTTCGAAGGAGAAATAAAATTACGAAAATTCAAGGCTGTTTTACCGCTATCGTCACGCCGTTCAAAAACGGCGGTGTGGATTTCGGGGCGCTGAAAAAAATAGTCCGCTTCCAATTGGAAAACGGGGTGAGCGGCCTGGCGCCCTGCGGTTCCACCGGCGAGGCCGCCACGCTCTCGCAGGAGGAATACTTTGCGGTTATCAAAACCGTGGTCGCGGCAGCCGGGGGAAAGATCCCGGTGTTTCCTGGCGCAGGGACAAATTCCACGGCCAGGTCGGTTGAAATGGTTAAAAAAGTTTCAGCCCTGGGCGTGGACGGCCTTCTGGCTGTAGTGCCTTACTACAACAAGCCCACGCAGGATGGTATTACGGCGCATTTCTCGGCAATAGCAGGGGCCACCCGCCTGCCCATAATCCTCTATAATATCCCCGGCCGCACCGGTGTGAACATGCTGCCGGCCACCGTCCTCGGCCTGCGTAAAAAATTCTCCAACATAGCGGGAATAAAGGAGGCCTCGGGCAGCCTGGACCAGGTGAGCGAGATAATAAACGGGGCTGACGCGGACTTTGTGGTTATGAGCGGCGACGATTCGCTGACGCTGCCGATGATGTCGGTGGGGGCCAGGGGCGTTATTTCGGTAGTCTCAAACGCGGCTCCGGCCGAAACGGCGCAAATGTGCGGGTTTTTCCTGAAGGGAGAGTTGTCCAGGGCGGCGCGTATGCACCATAAACTGTTCCCCCTTATTAAATCGCTGTTTGTGGAGACCAATCCCATACCCGTTAAATACGCCGTTTCGTTGCTTGGACTATGCAAGCCGGAGCCGCGCCTGCCGCTTACGCCCCTGATAGGAAAAAACAGGGAAACTCTCAAAAAGGCTCTCAGCGCCGCCGGCATAAACAGGCGCCGCTGAACACCTCCGGGGCAACCCTTAATATCCTGGCTGCTGCTGTTGCTGTTGGGCTGTTTTACCAGCCGGCGGAAAGTTTCGCGGCGGCTTCCAGGCCTTCTTTTACGCTTTCTTCCATGAAGGAGTATTTCCAAGCTCCGTAGCGCCCTATGGAGAGGGCTTTCTTTGATTTAAGCCAGTCAAAAATCACAGGCAAGGCTTCGGCGCGCCCCTTGTTGTAGATAACATAGGCGCAGGGTATTTTCAGCCAGAGTTTTTCCACAATCTGGCCTGCGTTTTTAATAAGTCCACAGGCCTTAAGGCCGCTGATGACCGCGGCCTCGGCCGAGGCAGGATCAAGCCTGCGACCGTCCGTGGCTATTTCAATGTAGAAAGAGGCGCAGCCGCGCGGCGCCAGCTCTTTTGAGAAATTGGTGGCTATGCCGGCGCGGTAGAAAGGAAAACGATCTTCGGGGAAATAACCCCAGTGCATGCCGGATTTTATGCCTTTTATCCCCAGGTTCAGTACGTAAACCGTGTTGTGGCGGAGGCAGGCCGCGGCGCGTTTGACCGCGGCCGGGGCGTCTTCGGCGCCGGCTATGAAATCGTTCAGGGGGGAAGTGTTTATCAGCCGCTTAAAATGGACCGGTCCGAAATGCCTCACATTGGCGATGCCCTTCTTAAGGTTAAGGCTTTCCACCTCAAGCCCCAGGCGCAGGCCGCCCAGGTCCCGTGCCAGCGCCTCCGACAGCGCGCCGATGCCGCTATGTTTAGGGTAGTTGAACACGGCATTGTAGCCCAGTCCTTCGGACTTTCTGCCGTAGGCGCCTTTCACAATTTCTTCCGGGCTCGGCATGGGCACAAAAGGGGCGCACCATTCCGTAGTCAGCCGCTCAAGCGGGTATTGCCACAGTTTGGCGTTGTAGGGCAGCATGAAATGTTTTGAGATCCCTTCGCCGAAAACCCGCCGTGTCCAGCGGGTGAAAACCTCCGGCGGAAGTCGGGAAGGATGAGGGATGAGGGATGAGGGATGAAGCCTGGCGGAGTAGGCCTTTAGAAAACCTGCTACGCATTCCGACTTCACATTGGCCGGCATGCCGGAGAGGTTGGCCTGGAACGGGTACGGCGCCCAGCGTTTATGCGCGTATACGCGCGCGTCGCGCTTTATCCGGGCGCAGTTTTTACCGAGAGCGTCCAATATGAATTTAGAGGTTTCCGGCCAGCGCAGGTGCAGCAGGTGGCCCGAATAGTCAAAATGAAAACCGCCCTTTTTTACCGTGACCGCCAGCCCCCCCGGCCGGTTTTCCCGCTCGGCGACCAGGTAATCTTTTTTGCCCTCCAGGGCCTTCGCGGCGGAAAGCCCGGCCAGTCCGCCGCCTATGATTAGTGTGTGCGTTTTAAACATCTGTTCATGCCATAGAGCCGACTCCATGTCCATATCTGGAAAGTTAAACCACTCTCCAAATTAAAATAAAAAATTCTCTGCCCCTATTTTTAAAAAAGTATAGCATTTTGTCGGAGAGACGGAACTTATGGTAAATATGGTAAAATTAAACTGTTGCGAAGACGGAGATCGATAATTTCCACAAATTTTTTAAAACCAAATGGTAACATGGCGTCCTTTACTAATGAAAACCATGATAGTCATCTGGTTATTGGGCATGTTGTATGCCTATGGTACCTATCTTGCAAACGATTCCACCTTTACACAAAAGGTCCTCTCTCCGATAGCAAACATAATTCAGCACGTTACTGCGAATGATACTCATTGACCTGTTACTGCTTGCCGGTTTTATAGCCATAGCAAAAGTTCTTGGCGAAAAAACCCTTAATCTTGGCAAAGTGGGTACACGCGCAGTTGATATCCCGTTTTATTTCGCGTTGGGGATTGGGCTTGCGATAATCTCGTACGCCGTGCTTTTTCTGGGATTAAGCGTCGGGTTGAGAAACATCTATTTTAGAGGCGCTGCGTTTGTTTTGCTCGTGTTGTGGCATAAAGAGATTCTCCGCACTATCCGCGAGATAGCGTCTTCCTTATGCGAATTAGCGGCAGAAAGGGATCGTAACGCGTTCGCCACGCTCTTGTGGATACTGTTATTGGTGAGTGTTATATTCAATATTCTGTTCAATTATGCGCCTCCCACAGGGGATGATGAGCTTATTTATCATTTAAATTTGCCCCAAAAATATTTATTGCACGGAAAAATATTCAACATTCCCGAAGATCCTCTATCCTATTTCTTCCTTACGCTTAACCTTCTTTATATCCCGCTCATGGCGATTAAAAGCGTACTCGCGGCCAAATTGTTAAGTGTTGCCTTTGGCATATTTAATATGGCGCTCGTTTATTTGTTGACCAGCACATTTATAGGAAAGCGCTATGCGTTATTGGCAGCGGTATTGTTCTATACAGCGCCGCTAACCACCGGCTTATCCGGAACCGGCAGAATTGATGCGGGTGTAACGTTCTATACGCTACTGGCGCTCTGGAGCTTTTTGAAATACTCCCGTGCCATGCTAAAAGCTGAAAATACCTGGTTTATTCTTTTCGCAGTATGCTCGGGAATCCTCGCGACGAGCAAGATGACAGGGCCTTTTTTTATTGCGGCCTTTGCGATAATGTTGGTTGCGGTTTTAATCGCTAAAAAGAAAGGTGTTTCCGGGACCGCTCAAACCGTGGTCATATATGGACTGACAACCTTACTCTTTATTTTGCCGTGGCTTATAAAGAATACGATCTGGACCGGCAATCCGCTCTATCCGGCCAGAATATCATCGCGGCTACCCTATGATGAAGGATTTTATCATATAGTGCTGACGCACTTTAACACCAGTCCGATAATAGAAGTGATTAAGACCTATTTCTTCAGTACTATAACGGGCACCGGATACATGATCGCCGCATTCCTGCCGCTCTATTTCATTCTTAAAAAAAAGAATCCGACGATAAACGCCATGCTTATTTTTGCGGGGCTGCTTATATCGATATCGTGGATATCCGGATATGCGTTGGATCTTTCGCGCTACACCTACTGTTGTTATGCCGTTTTTGCAATTGCCGGCGCGTATGCGCTGGTTACGC